>DATGHB010000155.1:0-16449 GCA_035308265.1 Roseiarcus sp. | reverse complement strand
GTGCTGACGAGGTTGGAAATCCCAAGCTTGCGGAGAACGGAGGCCCGCGGCGGCGCGATCCGGCGCTCGACATTGAGGTATCCAATGTTCATATGACCTCGCCTTGTTGTTGTCGGCGTAGAATTTGGTCGCAGGACTTGCATCCAGCGGGCGTCGGACGCAAAAACTCCCGCTGTCTCAAGCCATACGGTCGGCTATCTCGTTTGGTTTCAGGTTTCCCGCCCGTGCTCGCTATCGTGCCAGTCGCGCAACAACCAATGCGACAGCGCAGTCAGCAGCAGATGAATTGTGATACCGGCAACCGAAATCAAGAGCAGGGCGGCGAACATTCGCGGAATATTCAGCCGAAATCCGGATTCAACAATGCGATACGCAAGCCCCGAGCCCTGGCCGGCCGACCCCGCGGCGATCTCGGCGACGATCGCGCCGATCAGCGCGAGCCCCCCGCTGATCCTCAGCCCCGCGAGAAAATAGGGCAGAGCCGACGGCAGCCTGAGAAGCATGAACTGCTGGATGCGCGAGGCGCGATACATCTGGAACAGGTCGACCAGGTTGTGGTCGGCCGAGGACAGCCCGAGCGTGGTGTTGGCCAACAAGGGAAAGAACGCCACCAGAAACGCGCACACCAGGACCGCCACACTCGGCGTGAGATAGATCAGGAGCAGCGGCGCGATGGCGACGATCGGCGTCACCTGCATGGCGACGGCGAACGGATAGAAAGCGCGCTCCACCAGCCGCGACTGCGCGAAAATGATGGCGAGCGCGACGCTGCCAACGACGGCAATCAACAGCGCCTCGAGCGTAATGGTGAGGGTCACCCAAAGCGAGCCGAGGCAGTGGAGAAAGAAAGGAGAGAGCGTGAGGCTGCATGATTTTACGCCCAGCGTCGGCCAATCGGTGATGAGGGTGGCGATGATGAGGCTCGGCGCCGGCAAAAGATAGGACGGGACCGCGAAATACCGGACGAACCCCTCCCACGCGAGCAGCCCCATGCTCAACGTGATGGCCGGCACCGCATAGCCGACAAAGTCGTCTTTGCTCACGGCGCCTCGGCTTTGAGCATTTTCGGCGGCCGATCGCCCATCGCGACATGGAGCGCTTCCGAGGTCTGGACGCAGGTGTCGGCGTAGGCCTGGCAGAGCCGGAACCCCTCGTGGCGCGAGGCGGTCGGCGATTCGACGATGATTTCCGCGACCGCCCGTCCCGGCCGGGCAGCCATCACCACGATCCGGTCCGAAAGATAGACGCTCTCGAACACCGAATGGGTCACAAACACCACCGTCGCCCCGAGCGACGACCGAAGCGCCGCCAGATCGTCATTGAGCTTGAGGCGGGTAATCTCGTCGAGGGCGGCGAACGGCTCGTCCATCAAGAGGACCGTCGGCCGCGTCACCAGGGCGCGGGCGATCGAGACCCGCATCTTCATGCCGCCCGACAGCTGACGCGGATAGGCCTTGGCGAAACCGGCGAGCCCCACCTGCTCCAGCGCCTCTTCGATGCGCGGACGCGCCTTTTCCTTCGACACGCCGGCAAGGCGCAGCGGCAGCCAGACATTGGTGAACACGTCGGACCATGGCGTCAGCGTCGGATCCTGAAACACGAAGCCGAGGTCCGAGCATTCCGTACGCCAGGTAATCTCGCCTTGCGTCGGCGCCGTGAGACCCGCCAGCAACCTCAGGACCGTCGACTTGCCGCACCCCGAAGGCCCCAGCAGGGAGAGAAACTCGCCCGCCCGGACGTCGAGATTGAGACCCGCGAGAGCGGTCACTTGGTTGGCGAAGACCTTGTGCACTCCCCGTAGCGTGACCAGCGGCGGCGCGGCCACGCGGACCGCTGTCTCGTTCGTCCTCAGCGTCGCAATCGTGTTCATCGTGCGAACCTGTCGTCTCTTCGCCGCAGCAGTTCAGGTCGGCGACCCTGCCCCCCAAGAGAGCAAGTTACATACCGAGCGTAAACCGCGCCTTTCGAATGGCCCCAGTGCTGGCCTTCGCCATTCGCATCGGGTCCCTCCCGAGGTCGTTGTCTTGGCCCGGCCGCTCAATGCTCTTGAATCACGGACATTATAGACCTCGCTTTTCCGGGTCAAACATCAGGTAATGTCGGTACCAGCCGAGTACAAGCGCCGACCATTTGTTGCATCGCGGCGCCAACCGGCGAAGGACGATCGCCTTTCTTGACGCCAGGCGGCGCAACGTGCAATTCGCCTCGGGCTCGACCGCGCGCCACGTCAGAAACACGCCAAAGCGACACTCCAATCGAACTCCGGGGGCCCGATTTCGTTCCTTCGTTAGAGGTCCTATCCATGGCCGAGGACTACGTCGCCGCCAATCTTGAAGCGCCGGTTCTCGATCACCTATTTCCGAACATGATTGAGGCGGACAAAAGCGCTTCGACCTGGCCCTATTTCCGCAAGGAGATCGACCATCCGTTTCGTGTCGACAGGCGCAATCCGACGGTCGGCTTCATCAATCGCGACGAAGCTTCGCTCCTCTACTCCAACGCGCGCGCGTTCAGGGGCCGGAGCGGGATCGAGATCGGCGCGTGGCGCGGCTGGTCGACCGCCTATCTCGTCGCCGCGGGGATTGCGCCGCTCCATGTCGTCGAGCCCCTGCTTAAGGACGCGGACTGGCGGCGCGAATTCGAGCGAGTGATCCAAGGCGCGGGCGGGGTCTCGACAACGGTCCTCGTACCCGAAGCGAGCCCCGAGGCGGTGGTCCGCCTCGGCAAAGCGGGCGCGCGATGGTCGTTCGCGTTCATCGACGGCAACCACGACGGCGACGCCCCGACAAGCGACGCGCTCGCCTGCGCGCCCTATCTCGAGGACACCGCCATGGTCGTCTTTCATGACCTGGTGTCGCCGCATGTCGCGGCGGCTCTTCGCGCGCTTGGCGCGAAAGGCTGGAACGTGATGGCCTATCAGACGGCGCAGATGATGGGCGTGGCGTGGCGGGGGACAGTCGCGCCGGTGGCGCATAAGCCCGACCCGACGCAACCGTGGAGCGTGCCGGATCACCTCAAGGGGATCGAAATCGCGGGCGGGCGACCGGCTGAGAGCGTCCGCCCGGGGTGAGCGCCGAGCAGAGGAGAAAACGATGCGACAATACGCTTTCACAACCGCGCTTGTTTCTGCCGCCGCGGCGTTGGCGATCCTTCCCGCGCGAGCCGACGATGCTCAGAACGCGCGCGGCAAGTACCTCGTCATCGTCGCCGGATGCTCGGATTGTCACACCCCCGGCGCATTGCTCGGCGCGCCCGACATGAAGCGCTACCTCGGCGGCTCGGACGTCGGCTTCGCGATTCCGGGCCTCGGCGTGGCCGTCGGCGAGAATCTGACCCCCGACAAGGAGACCGGGCTCGGCGATTGGACGAGCGCGCAGATCATCGCCGCGATCCGCACCGGAAAAACGCCTGAGGGAAGAGACCTCAGTCCCGTCATGCCGTTCGCGGCCTTTTCGCACCTCGCCGACGAGGACGCGGAAGCGATCGCCGCCTTTCTCAAGAGCCTCCCGCCGGTCAGCAACAAGGTGAGGAACTTCGGCCCGAAAGAGCCTGTCACGGTCAGCGTGTCCGCGATTCTGCCGCCCGCCGTCTACAACGCGCTGCCGGCGGCGCAGAAATAGCCGACGCCGCTCACTTCGGCCGCAAGTCGAGGCCGACGCCCTTGTTCACGAACTGCAGAGTGTAGGCCTTCTTGTAGTCGAGGCCCGCCTTGACGACGCCCGCCTTCACCATCGTGTTGTAGAAACCGCCCCAGCGATCGTCGGTCATCGCGCCGATGCCCAGTTTCAGCGCGTCGCCGGAATCGACGATGCCGTATTCCTTCATTTTCGCGATCGAAAAGGCGATCTCCTCGTCGGTCATCTCCGGGTTCTCTTTCTTGATCGCCGCGTTGGCTTTGGCGTTGTCGCCATAGAGATAGTGGTACCAGCCGATGGTGGAGGCGTCGACGAACCGCTGCACGATGTCGGGATGCTTCTCGACGATCTCCCGGCGCGTGTCGACGAGGTTCGAATAGGTCGTGTAGCCGTAGTCGGTGAGAAGGAAGATGTTGGGCTTGAAGCCGCCCTGCTTCTCGACCTCGAGCGGCTCGGCGGTGAGATAGCCCTGCTGGATCGAATTCTTGTCGGCGATGAACGGCGCCGAGTTGAAATTGTAAGGCTTGATGTTCTCGTCCTTGAACCCATAAGCGAGCCGCATCCACGCCCAGAATGTGTTGACGGCGCCCGCGCTGACGAACGCCGGATTGGCTTTCGGCAGGTCCTCCCATTTGTCGAGGCCGACTCCCGGATGCGACATGAAGATCTGCGGATTCTTCTGGAAATGCGCGGCGACGGCCATGATTGGAATGTTGTTCTGCAGCGAGAGGAAATCGCCGATCATGTCGCCGCCCATGACGAAGTCGATCTTGCCAGCGATGAGCAGCATGCCGTTGTTGGCGGTCGGTCCTCCCTGCTGAATGGTGACGTCGAGGCCGTATTTGGCGTAAGTCCCGTCGACGAGAGCCTGGTAATAGCCTCCGGCCTCCGGGTCGGCGACCCAATTGGTGCCAAAGGTGACCTTGTCGAGGGCGAAGGCCGGTACAGCGAACCCGATCGCCCCCGCCATCGCCGCCATGATCGCAACGCGCATTCGAATTTCCTCCGGCCGTCCAGTTCTTGAGGCGACTTTCCCGGGTCGCCCGCCGCGCCACCATAAGGGCCGAAATTCCGGGCGTCGAATCCAATTTCGACAGCCGCGGGGGGATAAAGGCGTTCAGCGAGAGCGCGGGCTCGAGGCTTTACCTTTCGGCCCGCGTCGCCTATGCGCCCCCCTTCTCTTTGACCCCCGTTGGCGAAATGGAGCGGCCGTCGCATGCGCCTATGGATCAAGGACCCGCTCGCCATCCTTGGCGCTCAGGCCGAGCGCGGAATCGTGGTCGAGGGGAACAGAATCGTCGAATGCGTCGAGCGCGGCCGCCTGCCCGCGACTCCGGCGGACATGACCTTCGACGCCTCCCGCCATGTCGTGCTGCCGGGGCTCATCAACGCGCACCATCATTTCTATCAGACGCTGACCCGCGCCCACCCCGCCGGCTTCGGCAAGGAGCTGATCCCGTGGCTCACGGCGATGGAGCGCCGCTGGGACCGGATGACGCCCGAGGCGCTGCGAATCGCGGTCAGGATGGCGCTGGTCGAACTCATGCTCTCCGGCTGCACGACCGCGGCCGATCATCACAATCTCTTTCCCCCCGGGCTTGAGAACGCGATCGACATCGAGGTCGAAGAGGCGGCGAAGCTAGGCCTGCGCATGACCGTCACGCGGGGTTCGATGGGGATTTCGGAGAAGGACGGAGGCCTGCAGCCGGACTCGATCGTGCAGGATTCCGAAACCATCCTTGCGGACAGCGAGCGGGCGCTGAAGCTCTATCACGATCCGAGGCCCGGCTCGATGCTGCGGGTTGCGCTTGCGCCCTGCTCGCCGCTCGCGGTGCCGAAGCCGGTGATGGAGGGATCGGCCACGCTCGCGGAGCGCTATGACTGCCGGCTGCACACCCATCTCTGCCAGTCGCTCGACGAGGACGTCTTCAGCGTCGCGACCTTCGGCGTGCGTTCGGTCGATCTCCTCGCGGAGGCCGGGTGGCTCAGTCCCCGAACCTGGGTCGCGCACGGGATCCATTTCAACGCGAGCGAGATCGAGCGCCTTGGCAAGGCGGGGGTCAGCGTCTGCCATTGCGCCGCCTCCGACATGGCGTTCGGCATGGGCGTCTGCCCGACAAGGGAGCTCGAGGCGGCGGGCGTCGCCATCGGGCTCGGCGTCGACGGCTCGGCCTCCAACGATTCATCGAACATGATGGAGGCCGTGCGCCACGCGCTCATGCTCCAGCGATTGAGCTACGGGCCCGCGGAGGTCACCCCTTACGACGCGCTGCGCTGGGCGACGGAGGGCTCGGCGCGCTGCCTCGGGCGCGACGACATCGGCGCGATCGCCCCCGGCATGCAGGCGGACCTCGCGCTGTTCACCCTCGACGAGCCGCGCTTCTCGGGCGCCATAGACCCGATCGCGGCGCTTCCCCTCTGCGGGGCCCATCGCCCCGACCGGGTGATGGTCGCGGGCAAATGGCTGGTCATCGATGGGCAACCAGAGGGGGTGGACCTGGCCGCCCTCATCGCCAAGCACAAGGCGGCGGCGAGGGCCTTCGCGTAAGCCGGGCGCCCGGGCTTACGGACACAACCCACGCACGAACTCCACGCAAGCAAAAGCCAGTAAAGTGCGCGTAACGGCGCGTAAACGCTAGTAAAATAGCTGGCGTTTACTAGCGTTTATTTTTCCGAATCCGGACTTTTCAATGGGTTACGGGCGATTCAAATAAAGACGCCCTTTAGCCTGGAACGACCTGGCGCAGGTGTGGGACGCCCGCGAGCGAGCGGCGGTCCTTGAGATCGACCTCGAGCCGCGCTCCCGGCCGGTCGAAGCGATAGCGCCGTCCGGTCGCCGGCCCGATGACCATGAGGCCCGATCGCCCCGTATATTCGAAGAACACCCGCGACTGCCGCAATCCCGGCGCCGAAGCCGGCGCGAATGCCGGCGGGGAGGTCGTGGCCCCGCTGGCGATCGTCGCCGGCGCGCCGACCGCGGCGCGCATCTTCCCGCAACAGCTCATCCGTCTTCTCCTCATCCTCGAGATAGTGGGCGCCCGAGGGCGATCTTTCGCTGCGCTCGGGCGCTTCGTTGACCGCCGTCCCGGAGGCGATCCGGCTGGAGCATCGCTGCGATGCGTTGGAAGCGCAGCAATGCCCCAGACTCCTTAAGTTTGCGCGCTTCAGGGCGCCGCCGCGGCGACCTCCAGCACCGGGCATGGATTGACGATCGTGAAGCTCTGTTCGCTCAGGTTGTACTGGTTCCAGAAGCTGTGGTCGCAGCCGGTAATCGTCCGCTTGTGGGCGTAGAGCTGCAAGTCGTAGGCGCAGGTCTCGGGAAACGCCTCGGTCGCCGGCAAGGTCAGGCGGATCGCGCCGCCTGTCCACCAAGGCGGCGCCGCTCCCTGTCCGAGCGCCGAGCCATAGTCCGGACCGACCTGCGCGGCGGCGGCGCACCAAACGGGCGGAATCGGGCTCGGCGAAAGGCTGGCGCCCGGCGCTGACAGGAGGTCGATCGTGAGGCTCGCCCCGTAGTCGACCGCCATCGTGTAGTAGGCGAGATAGCCGTCCGGGTCGAACGCGGCGAAATCGACCACGAGCTGGTCGGTGCTCACGACGCAGACGTTGCCGCATGGCCCGATCGGCGTGGTGGTCCCGTCCTGGTGCAGGATCGCGACATTCAGGATCGCGGTCTCCGGCTGACCGGTGCACACGTGGACCGTCCCCGGCCCGCAAGGGAGGCCATTCGGATCGGCCGGGGCCGCGCTCACCGTCTGGTTGTCGATGGTGATGGCGTACCAGTTGTCGGTTCTGTCCGTTCCGCAGGCCGGCAGGATGTGCGGGCTCGCGAGGTTTCCGGCATAACCCGGCCGTTTCCAGCCGCGGATTTGCAGGAAGTAGGTCCCGTTCGGCAGCGTGTTCAGCGTGTTGAGGAGCGCGACCAGGCCGAAGCTCGCGGCGTCCCAGAGTTGAGGGCCGTGGTTGGCCTCGTAGTGGGCGATCGTCTCGATCACCAAGTGGTCTGTCGTCCCGTCGCTGATCGACGTCACCGGGAAGGGCACGGTCACCCAATTGGGCGAGACGAAGACCTGCCGGTTGAAGCCGCCGTAGGCGCCGGGCGCGGTCAGCGGCGCATAGGGGATGACCGCTGGCGGTGGGGGCAGCGGCGTCGAGGGCGTCGCGAGCCCGGCGTCGTAATAGAGCAGCTCATAATAGTCGACCTTGGCGAGATCGCCGAAGCTTCCCTCGAGCGACGCAGAGCCGGCGTAAGGCCGGTCGGCGCCATAGTTCAGAACGGCGCCTTGCCCGGGATCGAGAAGGCCGATGAAGTTGGTCGGGTTCGGCAGGACGACGGGCGGCGCGCCGAGGTTGCCGCCGATCGAGCCGACGTTGTCGAGGCAGATGTCGCTCGGCAGGAAGCAGTTCCCCTCGGGACAGCCGACCGTCGCGCAATTGGCGACGCAGCACGCCTGGTCATTGGCGACCAGCGTGACGTTGAGGGTCGTGGGAATGTCCCAGCGGGTTTGGGCGATCGTCTCGTTGACGATCGTGACCGTCTGTCCGCCGCAGGTCTGGGTGACCTGGAAGATGATGTCGGCGTCGCAGTCCCACCACGGCTGCCAGGGGCACCAGGGCCAGAGACAGAACCGCTCGAACTCGGCCGAGGCCGGAAGCGCAGCCACAAGCTCCTTGCGCAAGGCCTCGAGGCTCGACGGATCGACGCCGCGCGTGACGGCGGCCCGCTTCGGCGCACCCGCCGGCGTCTGCGACCGCCGTCGCATACCGGCGGCGGATTCCGACAAAAGCTGGTTGAAGACGGCAAGGCTCGGTCTCGGACTCGGCGTCGGCAGCCGGCGGAAGCGCGGGTCGTCCCGCAGCAGGGCGCCGATGCGCTGGGCGAGGGAGGGTTCGAGCAGCCACGCGCGGTTCTCCCACCACCACCACGGCCACCAGCCGCAGCAGCGGGTGAAATCGATCTCGAAGGCGCCGTTGGCGTCGGTCGTGGCGCAGCCGACCTGGTCCTTCGACCACCACCACCACCACGCGTCCACGTCATACGCGCAGACTGTCGCGCCCGCGACCGGACTGCCGTCGGCGCAGACCACGCGGCCGCTGATCTTGTAGGTCTGGCACCAGCGCCACCACCAGCGCCAGTAATAGGGCGAGATGACAATGGGAGTAAGTTCGAGCTCATGGGCTCCGGCCCAGCGCCGCGAGGGCACGTCGACCGCGATCGTCTGCAGACCGCGCATTTGCTCGGTCGTCGCGTTCTCCGGTCCGACGACGACCCTGAGCTGACCCGGCGCCTCATCGAACGTGAGCGCGGCGCGCCCCTCGCCCGCCTGATTGAAGGCGACGCGCGCCTCGACCGCCTCGCGGCCTCCGGCGCGGTAGGCGACAAGCTTCACCGCCCGGTCGCGCTCCCGGTCTTTAACTCCGGAGGCGTCCAGCCTCACGGTCAATCGGTAAGTGGATTCGCTGGATCGAGGCATGTTTGTCTCCGTCGCCGCAAATTGATTGTCGACAAATGACGGCGCTGCGCGGTGGCGAGTGCGCCGACGTTCTCGTCCTTTCCTATGGACGGCGACGTTGCTAGCACCCATCGTCAGCTGACGACGTGATCCGCGTCACACTGCGGTTTGTACGCCCCCGCCGGCGCCCTTCGCGCTGATCTTGATCGGCTTTTCCCTTGAGCGTCGTTGGCGACCGGCCCTCGGGAGCGGACCCGATAGGCCCCTAATCGCGCGACGGCCGGCGGTAGCCCGGCCAGCCGAAGTGGCGGTGGAGCGCGTCCTCGCTGGCCTCATCGGCAAGCGCCGCCGGGTCCCATTCCGGCGCCGAGCGCACCTGCTCGCGGCTCACGTTCATGGCGATGCGCTGGCCGACCCAGTCGACGGCCTTCACGGCATAGGGCGCGAGCTGCACGACCTTCCCCGGCCACCAGTTGCGCGTCGCAATGACGAGATAGCGGATCTCCCACTTCGTGTCGTCGGCGAGAAGGTTCTCGATATGGCCGATGTCGCCGTCGAGGGCGTGAACGGCATAGCCCTTGAACGAGGCGGCGCTGTGCACGCGTTCGGCGCCGTCGACGGGAGGAAGCTCCGCCTCGCGCCCCGCCGCGTCGCCGACGATTCGCGCTTCGGCGTTCGGCAGCGCCGCCCCGCCGAAATGCGTCGGACCCCAATAGGGATCCCAAGCGTAATAGTCGTAGAGCAGCGCCTCCATATCCCTGGTCACCGGCTCGTCCTCGCCGAGATGCGGGCCGGCCTCGATCTCATGTTTGGTCAGGTTGACGGCGAGTTCGAGGCTGTCTCCCGGGCTCATCATCGGGAGCGCGGGCTTTGGCGGCAGTTCCAGCGGAGCAAACGCCGACGGGTGGATCAACACCTGGCGACCCGGCAGCCAATGACTGGCGTCAACCACGATCCAGCGGATCGTCCAGGTCTGATCGTCGAACAGGAAATCCTTGACCGCGCCGACGTCGCCGTCGCTGGCCTTGACCGGGCAATTCTCAAGACCGCTCACCGCGAACAGCATGGCTCACTCCTCGGTCGATTGTCCCAGCCCATAGTTTGCGCGGTCGAGACGATTGCGACAAGCCGGTTTCGGCGCTTCGCGCTGTCGACAAGCGTCTGCCCCAGCGCTACGACCGCGCTCCTGCTGACGGGCGCACGCTACAGCATTCTGCGATTGGATCGAACCGAGGTCGTCCCGATGAGCACGCCCGATGCGACGAGGCCCCGGATGCGGCCATTTCTTCCCGCGACGGCCGATTTCGCCGGCCGGAAGGATTCTCCACGCGAATTTCTCGAGCGCTGCCTGGCCGGCCTTGAGGCCTGGGAGCCGAAGATCGGCGCCTTCGTCATCCTCAATCTCCCCGCCGCCAGGACCGCCGCGGACCGCTCGACCGAGCGCTGGCGCGCGGGGAGGCCGCTTTCGCCGATCGACGGCATGCCGGTCGGGGTCAAGGACGTCATCGAAACCATCGACATGCCGACCGGGAACGGGTCGGCGCTGTTCGAGGGCGTTCGGGCGAACCGCGACGCCGCCTCGGTCGCGGCTTTGCGCGAAGCGGGGGCGTTGATCCTCGGCAAGACGGTGACGACCGAGTTCGCATGGCTCGAGCCGCGCGCGACCCGAAACCCATGGGACTTCAACCGTACGCCCGGCGGCTCGAGCAGCGGCTCGGCGGCGGCGGTCGCGGTCGGGGCGGTCAGCGCCGCGCTCGGCACGCAGGTGCTCGGCTCGATCTTGCGGCCGGCAAGTTTCTGCGGGTGCTTCGGCTTCAAGCCGACGGTGGGCGCGATCAACCGCGGCGGCGCCCATGACTTCCTGTCGCAGAGCACGCACGGGCCCCTCGCCGCGAGCCTCGCCGACGCATGGGCTGTCGCCTGGGAAATCTCTCAACGCGCGGGCGGAGACCCCGGCTTTCCGGGCCTCGCCGGCCCGCCGGCCTGCCCCGCGCCGGTGAAGCCGCGCCGGCTTGCGGTTCTGGAGACGGACGGCTGGGCGGCGGCGGCGCCGGCGGCAAAGGACGCGTTTAAGGAAGCGTCCGCCAGACTCAAATCGGCGGGCGTCACGCTGGCGTCACGGCATGAAAGCAAGAAGGTCGCCGCGGCCGAGGACGCGATCAAAAGCGCGCGCGACCTCTCGGTCAGCCTTATCGCCTTCGAGTCGCGCTGGCCGCTCAACACATACCGGGCGCGCGACCCGAGCAAGCTCAGCCAGGCGATGCTCGACCTTTTCGCGCGGGGAGAGGCGATGAGTCTCGACGACTATCGCCAGGCCCTCGCCGACCGCGGCGAGCGGCGCCGCGCGTATCGGGCGCTGGAGGCGGAATGCGACGCCTGCCTCACCCTGGCGGCGCCCGGCGCCGCTCCGGTCGGCCTCGGCTCGACAGGCGACCCGGCCTTCGTGGTTCCCGGCTCGATGCTCGGCGTCCCGGCGATCAGCCTTCCGGCGCTCAGCGACGGCGGCCTGCCGCTCGGGCTTCAGGTCATTGGGTTCGCCGACGCCGACCCGGCGCTGTTTTCGGTCGCGGGCGGCGTCTTGGATTTGTTGCAGTGGGACGGATCGGCCCCTCGCGATCCGGTGCGCTGAAGATCAGCGTAAATTTTTTCCTAAACCGGTCTTGGCCGCGGAACCAACCCGTACTGTCGGCGTTCGGTGAACGTGGCGCACCGCGCCAATTTTGCCGTCAGCGGGTCACGCTATGTCCATCATCCTGCCGATTTCCTTTGTGGCCACACTTCTCTGCGTCCTGGTGGCGATCGACTGGCCGTTGTACCAACAAATCCTGTTTCTAGGCGCCGCGCTTTCGGCGACGGTGTGCGCCTGCTCGCTCGAAGCCTGGGGCTGCCAGGAAGCGCCGGCAAGGCGCGAAGAGGAACGCAGCCCTCACGAATAGCCGGCGCTGCGTCAGAACCCCTCGCCGCCGTCGACGGTTAAGACCTGGCCGAGGATGTGGCGGGCGCGGTCGCTGGCGAGAAAGAGAACCGCCTCGGCGACATCGCCGCCATCCCCGATGCGGCCGGCCGGGATGCGGGCCAGCATCGCTTTCTCGTCGAGCCGACCGGCGCGAAAATCCTCGATGACCCCGTCGGTTAAGACATGGCCGGGCGCGACCGCATTGACGCGCAGGCCATGATGCGCCCACTCGACCGCCATCGTCCGGGTCAGGCTGTCCAGCGCCGCTTTCGATGCCGAATAAAGCCCGAGCCCATGCGCGGGCCGGCCGGCGGCGATGCTGCTGACATTGACGATCGCCCCGCCACGCCCATGGTCAATCGCCCAGCGCGCGAATGCGCGCGCCGCGATGAGAGGGCCGATGGCGTTCACAGCGAAAGAGCGCTGAGCCTCCGCAGCGTCCGCGTCGATCAGCGGCCGAACGGCGAAAAGAGCCGCGTTGTTGACGAGAATATCGGCGCCGCCGAAGGCTTCGACCGCGGCCGCGATCAGCCGCTCGCAGTTCTGGGGCTCGGCGACGTCGGCCTGGACGGCCAAAACCGGCGATCCGGATTCCGCCTCGATCGCCGCCGCGGCGCGGGCGAGCGTGTCAAGCGTGCGCCCGGCGATGGCCACCCGCGCGCCTTCTTTCGCGAAGGCGCGGGCGATCGCGTAGCCGATCCCCGAGCCGCCGCCGGTGACGATGGCGGCCTTGCCGGCGAACTCGGCGCGAACGCCCCCGCCCCCCTTGCGGGGGCGGAAACCGTCGGCGGGAACACTCACGCCATCGACTGGAAGCGGCGGGCGAGCGCGCTGATCTTCTTCGCCGTCTCGATGTCGAGATCGGTGATCTTCATCCCCGCGTCGTGGGTGCAGAACGAGAACGACACGATGTTGTAGGAATTATGGAACTCGGGATGATGGTTCATCACCTCCGCCTCGATCGCGATCTCGACGATGAAGGCGATCGCATCGCGAAAGGTTTTCAGCTCGAACCGGGCCTCGATGTTGGGCGCCTTCAGCGACCAGTCGGGCAGTTCGGCGAGCGCCGCCCGGATCTCGGCGTCGCTCAGGATCCTGTAATGCGCCATGGGTTGCCTCCTTGGGTTACTTGGCGGGCGCGCCCGGCTGGTCGAGCTGGACGATCGCCTCCTCGAGCGCGACCGGGGACACGCGAATCGTGCTGGTGTAGGGCTTGTTGAATTCGAGGATCAGAAAGATCGCCAGCGCCACCGAGGCGGCGCCAAGCACGAGCATCGTCGCGGTGGTCGGGTTCGGACGCGACAGGAGCCCCATGCCGAAGAACATGAGGCAGGACCAGGCCGCAACCGCATAGATCAGCGGCCAGGACACTGGCGTCTGCGTCTGCATCGCCATCAGAATGCGGTTCTCGCCGATGAAGGAATAGTTGTGCCGCGCCTCGTCCAGGAGATGCGTCTGCGCCGGGGTCGCCGGCTTGAGGCCGTCGAAATAGCTGCTCATGTCGCTCATCGCCTTGACCGACGCGTCGTAGGCCTGCGACCGCGACGTCTCGTCGCCCCAGAACTGCTCGTGCGCCCAGACGAGGTCGCGCCGCAGGATCTCGCGCGCCCGGTCGCCTTCCGGTCCGTACTGGCGCATTTCGAGATCGAATTCGAGCGCCCGCGCGGCGATGGTCTGAAGCTCGGTCTGCTGGGTCGAGAACACGCCATAGGCGGTCCAGATCAGGAGCCCCAGCACCAGCGCGAGAAGCAGGGTGAGCAGCCCAACCACGCCCCCGATCATGTCGCGGGAGCGTTCGGCCGTATGGCCTTCCGGCAAGAGCCGTTGGAGCGTGAGCCCCGCCATGCCGCTGACCGCGATGAGCACGCCGACGACGAACGCGATCGTGAGCGAACTCATTTCCGGCGCCCCGCCTCCCTCGGACGGGCTTCTCGTGACACGTCCGCGAGGCGCCGTCCAGCGGTCATCGGCTTCAGCCTTTCGCGAATTTGGCGAAGGCGTCCCTGTAGGCGGCGTGCCACCGGGAGAGCGGCGGCCGGTTCTCGACGATGTCGCCCGCGGCCCAGAGAATCCGGCGCTCATCGAGTTCACGCGGCACGTCGTTATCGGGGCAGAGGATGTAGAAGTCGCCCTTCCCCATCGACGCGAGCATGAAGTCGATGACCTGCTCCGCCGTCCATGCGCCCGGCGGCTTGGCCGCCCGCGAGCCCGCGGTCATGCCGGTAAAGGTGAAGCCCGGAATGAGCAGGTGGGCGGTGACGCGGCAGCCTTCGATGCTGCGCAATCCGTGCGCCAGCGCCTCCGTCGCCACCTTCACCCCCGCCTTCGAGACATTGTAGGCGGTGTCGCCGGGCGGACAGGTGATGCCCTGCTTCGAGCCGGTGTTGACGATCGCCGCATCCGTCCCCTGGGCGATCATGTCGGGGGCGAAAGCCTGCACTCCGTTGACGACGCCCATGAGATTGACGTCGATGATCCGCCGGAAGCGTGCCGGATCGCCGAACAGTTCCCCGCCTCCGCCGGTTCCGGCATTGTTCATCAGCAGGGCGACCTCGCCGAAGGCGTCGAAGGCCGAGGCCTTGAGGCGCCTGACGTCGTCGAGATTGCTGACATCGACGGTGAAGGATCGCACGGCGTCGGGACTCGCCGCCGCGGCGCGGACCATGGCGGCGGCGGCCTCGAGCGCCGCGCCATTGGCGTCGGCCATGCACACTCTCATCCCCAACGCGGCGCATTTGGCCGACGCGGCGAGGCCAATGCCGCTCGCCGCTCCGGTGATGACCGCGACCCGGTTCGCGGCCAGAGCGGGATGATTGGGCATTTGAACCTCTCCAATGTCAGAAGCCGGAGACGCTTACATCCGCCGGGCGGGCGTCCGCAATCGGCGCGGCGTCGGCTCCAGGCGGGCGCCGCGCGGAATACCGACGCGCGATAGCGTTCTGATTACAATTTAGCACAACCTCGATTCAATTGCCTGTAACCAAATAGACAACCTTGGATTGCATCCGGCCAAATGAGGCGTATTTAATAAAATTAGAGCCGCCCAAATTCATGTGTTGGCGGTCTCGACGCCAGTCGTCAACGGAACGTGATTTCGCCGCCGGGACAGGAGACGCATGATGCGCAAGAGCCTGATCGCCATGATCGCCACGATGCTGTTCGGCGTTTCGGCGGCGAACGCGTCGGTCTACAAGTTTACTTTCGAGTCGTCAGACGCCGAACTGACCGCCAGCGGCCAGATCACGGCCAATACGGCCGGCGAGGTCACTGGGGTTTCTGGCGTGATTTCAGGCCTCGCCGATCAGACCATCAGCGCGGTCGCCGGCAATCCAAGCTTCCCCGGCGCCGCCTATAGCGCCGACGATCTGTTCATCTACGACAACCAGTTCCACGCGTCGGGAATGCCGTTCGATCTCGACGGCCTCCTGTTCGTCACGACTCAGAACCCGGGCGGCTTCTGGAACCTGTGGGGGAACTCGCCCGGCAATTATTCGCTCTTCGAATCGGCCGGCGGCGGCTATCCGGTCCAGGAGAGCGGAACCCTGAGCGTGGCCGCCGCGCCGGAGCCGTCCACCTGGACGATGCTCGCGTTGGGCCTGGCATCGCTCGGCCTGGTCGGCCGACGTCGCAGGACGGAGCGCCTCGCTCCCGCCTTTGGCTGACGGCCGCCGAAGCCTCAACCCGCCATATCTTGGCCGCTCGCGCATGCGATAAGCAAGACCGCAGAGAAAATTAAGGCACTTTTAAACCACCCGGTTGTGGCGCTTGACACTTGAGCTAATTGGGATTTTAACCACAACCGGTCGCGAGTGATCAAATACGGTCCCATTGGGTTGTAACGCGACCGGAGGGTCGGGAACGGCGTCTTATTTCAAGATGTTGGTTCAAACGGTCTAGAGATGTCCATACGCGGAAAAGGCTCTTACTCGCGAATCCGCCGGCCCGTTGCGCCGGCGCCGAGCGCGCGCGAGAGCGCCGGGACGCCCGAGGCCGACGCCGACCGATTGATTGCGATGTTCGGGCTCGGCGCCTATGCGGAAGCCCGCCGGCGGCAACGACAGGCGCGGGCCTCGGAGGCGGCGGCGCATTGGGCCCACGCCGCGAGCCTCATTGCGCGCCGCGCCAGCGAGCGGCGCGACGACGAAATCCCGACCCGAGCGAAGTCGGACGCTCGTCCCGCAGGCGATCGCGAGAACCTGCCTGGCCCTTGGCCGATCCGCTTTTTTGACGCTGATCCGCTGGACGAGCTCGAACGCGTTCTTGCGGTCAGACCCCAATGCTTCCGGCTCCAGTTCTTTGGCGCCGGCCCCGATCTTGGTCCGCTGGTTCTCAGTGAAACCGAAATCGAGGCCGCCGACGCCTCGAGCGCGATCCGCGCCGCGGCACAGGCGACCTGGCCGGCGAG
>DATGHB010000154.1:0-7440 GCA_035308265.1 Roseiarcus sp. | reverse complement strand
CCGGCGACACCGCGCGAATATCTCGACCTCATGCGCGCGCTCGAAGGCGATCTGGCGGAGATGTCGGTCGATGAATTCTATCGGCTCGCGCGCGCTCTCCTGGTCAAGGACGAGCGCAATCTCGACCGGTTCGACATCGTCTTCGCCGCCACTTTCAAGGGCGTTCTGAGCGTTGCGGCGGCGGTCGAGGCGAAGGACCTGCCGGAGGAATGGCTGCGCCGGATGGTCGAGCGTTATCTCAGTCCCGACGAGCGCGCCCAGATCGAGAAGCTCGGCTTCGACAGGCTGATGGAGACGCTGCGTCAGCGCCTCGCCGAGCAGAAGGGGCGCCATCAGGGCGGCTCGAGATGGATCGGCACGGGCGGAACGTCGCCGTTCGGCGCCTACGGCGACCATCCCGAGGGCGTGCGCATCGGGCAGGACAAGACCCGCCGCGGCAGCGCCGTCAAGGTCTGGGACAGGCGGGAGTTCAAGGATCTGGACGGCGACGCCGAGCTCGGGCCGCGCAACATCAAGCTGGCGCTCAGGCGCCTGAGACGGTTCGCGCGCGAGGGCGCGGCGGACGAACTCGACCTCGACGGCACGATCCGCTCGACCGCCGACAAAGGCTACATCGACGTG
Organism: Roseiarcus sp.; assembly: GCA_035308265.1. GTDB lineage: Bacteria > Pseudomonadota > Alphaproteobacteria > Rhizobiales > Beijerinckiaceae > Roseiarcus. The sequence continues at coordinate 6,819 of DATGHB010000154.1, read as the reverse complement.
CTCATGCGGCCCGAGCGACGCAACGCGGTCAAGGTGCTCCTGTTTCTCGACGTCGGCGGCTCGATGGATTGGCACGTGGAGGCCGCCGAGCAGCTGTTCTCCGCGGCAAAAAGCCAATTCAAGCGGCTCGAGCATTTCTACTTCCACAACTGTCTGTACGAGACGGTGTGGAGGGACAACCGCCGCCGCCACAGCGAACGGGTGCCGACGCGCGATCTCATCAATTCCTACCGGCGCGACCATCGGGTCGTCTTCGTCGGCGACGCCTCGATGAGCCCGTACGAAATCACCACCCCCGGCGGCTCGGTCGAACATCTCAATCCGGAGCCGGGAAAGGTGTGGCTCGAGCGCGCGATTCTCGCCTGGCCGCGCACGGTGTGGATCAATCCGACGGCGCAGAGCGCGTGGAGTCACTCCCTATCGACGACGATGATCGCTGAGATCTTTCAGCATCGCATGTTCCCGCTGACCGGGGACGGCGTCGAAGCGGCGATGCGGGCGCTCGCGGCGTGACGGTCGCGCTGCCGCTGTCCTGGGTCTTGTACAACATATATATTATGTTATTACTCTGCCCTATCACGGCTGGACAAAGGCGGGCGATTTCGAGGGCGAACCTAAACGGGGTCCCAACGCACTGAAAACATTAGGGCCGCGAACGTAAAAGGAACCTAAGGCGAGCGCGCGCCGCCGAGCCCGCTTCCCCGAGCCCGCCTTTTTTCACAGCGGGCGTCATTCCCTCACCACCAGCACCGAACATTCGGCGTGGCGAACGATCGTCTTGGCGTTCGAGCCGAGCAGGTAGTCCGACATGACCGGGCGATGCGAGCCGACCACGATGAGGTCGGCGCCCCATTCGGACGCTTCCTGCAGGAGCTCGTGATAGATGCCGCCCGCCCGCGCGGCGTCGCTTTTGCGCTCGGCCGGCAGATCGATGCCGGCGAGAATCGCGTCGAGCGCGTCCTTGGCGTTCTTCGCCTGCTCGACGTCGAAATCGACCGGCACATATTCCATGAAGGTGGCCGGTATGACCGGCTGGATATTCACCAGCCTCAATTCGCCGCCCCCCGCCTTCGCGAGTTCGACCGCCTGGATGAGCCCCTTTGGACTTGGGCTGGGCTCCGCGAGATCGACCGCAAGAATGATGCGCTTGTACATGGACCAGCCCTCCTTCGGCGCCGGATCCCGGCGCTGGAACCTGTCCCAACGTGAACGTGAGCCGCTCTTTACCGTCTGGCAAGCCGGCTGGGGCAAATAGCCTCGGGCCGCGCCTGAATCGCCCGACGCGCCGGGCGCCCGATCGCGGTGCGCCGCCGGCGCGGATAGTCATTGTTCCTTAGCCGATGGATCGCTATAAGGCGCCAAAAATTTCGCGTCTTAACAGGGATCGCCATGAACGACGTCTCCGTTGAAAGTTATAGACCGTCCGATAACGAACCGTTCATGAACGACCGACAACGGGAATATTTCCGCCGCAAGCTGATCGCCTGGCGCGAGTCGATTTTGGCCGAGAGCCGCGACACGCTGGCGGCGCTTCAGCAGGAAAGCGAAAACCACCCCGACTTCGCCGACCGCGCGTCGTCGGAGACCGACCGGGCGATTGAGCTCCGCGCCCGCGACCGGCAGCGCAAACTGATCGCCAAGATCGAGTCGGCGCTGACTCGCATCGACGACGGTTCCTATGGCTATTGCGTCGAGACCGGCGATCCGATTTCGCTCAGGCGCCTCGACGCGCGCCCGATCGCGACTCTCTCGGTCGAGGCGCAGGAGCGCCACGAGCGGCGCGAACGGATCTATCGCGACGAGTGAGGATTTCGCGGAGCGTACGCCCGGACGGCCGGCGCCCGCATTGCGCCTTACGCGCGGAAAGCCTGCCGGCCCGATGGGCGGATCGTTCTAAAGGTCAATCAATCGAGCTTTTCGCGGCCGAGCAGGCGCGCCATTTCCGCTTCGAGGGAATCGATGTCGGCGAAGGGATCGTCGGCTTTCGGCGCCGGCTTGTCGTTCGGCGGGGCGTTGGCCTTGTCGGCCGCCGGGAAGGCCTCGGCTGATTTTTGCGTCCCGTTGGCCGCCGGCGCGCGGACGCCCGGTACAGATGTCGGCGTCCCATCGGACGCCGGCGCCGAGTGCTGGACTTTGGGCGCTGGCTGCGTCGCGGAAGCCGCGTTTGCAGGCTGAACGATTGTCCCCATCGGCGATGCGCGCGCCTCGGTTTTTGCCGGCGCGGCGGCCGGGTCTGTTTTCGCCGGCGCCACCGTCTGCTCCGCCTTTGGGGTTGTGACGGCCTGCTCTGGTTTCGCCGGGCGGGGCGCCGGCGCGACAGTGGGCTGGGCCGGCGGATTGCCCGGGGCTCTCGGGGGCGCCGTTTCGCTCGGACGAACGGCGGGCGTCCGGTTCGCCGAGGCGCCGGCGGGGATGATCGGCGGGGGCATCGACGGACGCGGCTGGACAGAACGCGGTTGCCCGGGGCGCTCCGGACGCGGCGGCGGCGAACTTGCCGGCGCCGGTCGGGCGGGCTCCGCCGCTTGCGCCTCCGCCGGGGATGCGGGCGCGGTCTCAAGAGGCGCTGGCTTGGGGGCGGGAGCGGCGCCTTGCGCGTGCGCAGGCGCCTTGGGCGCTTGAGCGGGAGCCGGGGGCGAAGCGGCGGCCGGCGCTGACGGCAAAGGCGCAGCAGGCGAAGCCGGCGCCTTGGCGACCACCTTCAGCGCCGTTTCGGCCGCCGCCGGCGCAGCAACCGCGGCCGGCTCGCTTCGCCGCACGGGCGTTGCAGGCACGAGCAGAGGCGAAGTCTGGGCGTTCTCGCGCGCCGCCGCGCCGCGATTGATCTGCGACTCGACCAAAACGTCGTTCGGCCCGCCGATCATGACCAGATGTTCGACGTTATCGCGCCGGACGAGCACCAGCTGGCGTTGCCCGTCGAGGCTGAACGCGTCGACCAGTCCGAGCCTCGGCTGGCGGGTCCGTCCGCCCGGAACGCGCAGCCGGCGCGCGAACGCCAGCCGATAAAGAATCGCCAGAACGATGAGCGCGGCGATGCCGCAAGCCGCAAGGAATCCGATCTGAAGGACGCGATTGTCCGCGAGCGGAAAGCTATTCAACCACTGCATGCCCAATCCAGGATTTCCGCCCTTGGGGGACGCGACCAAAAGCTCTTCACGTTGTGCCTGCCGGATGAGGACGGTTTCGCCTGCGCCCGAGACCCAAAATCGCCCGGAAGCTCCACGAGCCGGCCGGCCGCGCCGCCGCGCGCGCCGAACCCTTTTCGACGCACGCCCGTCATCCCACTCATAACAAAACGCGATCCCGTTGAAAACTGGGGGGTTCGCCGCACTTTCGCCAGGGTTTGGCGCGCTCCGCCAAGACATCGCGCACAGCCCATGATAGCACATGGGCCGACGGCGACTCGCGCGCCTTCGCATTCATGCCGACGGCCAGGTCCTTGCGGGTAATTATCCTCGAATGAAATCCCCGCCGCCTCCACCGGTGGACAGAATCGAGCGCACGGTCAATCCCGTGGCGCTGACAATTCTTCTGGTCTGTCTGGCCGGCGCGCTCATCGCGCTGTGGCTCGCGCCGAGCGCGATCGGCGCGACGCTGATGACCTGGATGATCGTCATTCTCGCCGTTTGCGGCGCTTTTGGGCTCCTGCTCTTCGCCTTCGGCTTGCTGCAATTCCCGACGACAGCGGCGCGCCTTGACACCACCAAGGCGATCGCCGACTCCAATCCGGACGGTCTCCTGGTCACTGACCGCGAATCCCGAATCGTCTACGCCAACGACGCCTACCGCGCCCTTTCGGGCGCGCCCGCGGCAAACGACCTGCGCCCGGTCGAGCGTCTGTTCAGCGGCTCGCCTGACGTCTCCGAATCCGTCTATCGCCTGTCGCAGGCGGCGAAATCCGGCTCCCGCGCCAGCGAAGACCTGCGCCTCTCGCCGCCGCCGAGCGGCGAGGGCGAGGTCGCCTGGTACCGCATTCGCGTCCGCCCGCTCGAGGGCGTCGCCAGGGACGGCCTGATGGCATGGACGGTCTCGGACGAGACGCGCGACCACGCCCGGCATGAAACCTTCTTCCAGGACCTTCAGCACGCGATCGATTATCTCGACCACGCGCCCGCAGGCTTCTTTTCGGCCGAGCCCGACGGCTCGATCGCCCACATGAACGCCACTCTCGCCGGCTGGCTCGACTACGATCTCGCCCAGTTCAGCGCCGGCGGGCTCAAGGTCGACGACATCGTCGCCGGAGACGGCGGCGCGATGCTCGCCATGATGTCCGGCCCGCCGGGGGAAGTGACGACGCAGAAATTCGACGTCGACCTCAAGCCGCGCCAGGGCCGGCTCCTGCCGGTGCGCATCCTGCACAAGGTCGCCTTTTCCGGCGACGGGACGCCGGGCCCTTCTCGCTCGCTGGTGATCAATCGCGCGCCTGGCGAAATCAAGGGCGAAGACCTGCGCGCGGCCGAGGTGCGCTTCGCGCGCATTTTCAATTCGACCCCGGTGGCGATCGCCGCGGTGGACGCCGCCGGCCAAGTGTTGCGCCCCAACGCCGCCTTCGCGCGGCTCGCCCAAGCCGCCCGAGGAAGCGAGGCGGCCAGGGGACGAATGTCGATTTTCGACCTGATCGCGGAGCGCGATCATGGAGCCCTGAACGCGTCCATCTCGGCCGCCTCCCAGGGAAAGGGCGAGATCGCGCCCCTCGACGTTTCGCTCGAGGGGGCGGGGCCCGGTCGTTCGGCGCGGCTGTTCGTCTCGGCCGCCGATCCCACCGCCGACGAGGGCGCGAGCGCGACCATCTTCGCGCTGGACACCACCGAGCAGCGGACGTTGCAAGCGAACCTCGCGCAGAGCCAGAAGATGCAGGCCATCGGCCAGCTCGCCGGCGGGATCGCGCATGACTTCAACAACCTGCTGACCGCGATCATCGGCCATTCCGATCTCCTGCTCGCCAATCACCGCCCCACCGATCCATCCTTCCAGGACATCATGCAGATCAAGCAGACCGCCAATCGCGCGGCGGGGCTGGTCAGGCAATTGCTCGCCTTTTCGCGCCGTCAGACGCTGCGTCCCCAGACGTTGCAACTCAATGACGTATTGTCGGAATTGCAGATGCTGCTCCGCCGGCTGGTCGGCGAGACGATCCAGCTCGATCTCGTATACGGGCGCGACCTGTGGCAGGTGAAAGCCGACTTGAACCAGTTCGAGCAGGTGATCCTCAATCTCGTCGTCAATGCCCGCGACGCCGTTCACGACGGCGGCCGGATCACGCTGCGCACGAGCAACTTTCCCACCGCCCGGCTCAGCGAGCTTAAGGAGGCGGTGGACGTGGCCCCGGGCGATTACGTGCTGGTCGAGGTCGAGGACACAGGCCACGGCATTCCGCCCGAGGTCAGGGCCAAGATCTTCGAACCGTTCTTCACCACCAAGGAGGTGGGCAAGGGCACCGGCCTTGGACTATCGATGGTCTACGGCATCATCAAGCAGACCGGCGGCTACGTGTTCTGCGACAGCGAGCCGGGCAAAGGCGCGACATTCCGCATTCTGCTTCCCCGGCGCCCCGCCGGCGAGGTCGACGAGGTCGACGAGCCGGTCAAGCCGGAGGCGCCCAAGCCCGCCGCGGATCTGACCGGCCGGGGCGCGATCCTCCTGGTCGAGGACGAGGAGGCGGTGCGCGCCTTCGCCTCACGCGCGCTCGCCTCGCGCGGCTATACGGTTTTGGAGGCGGAGACGGGCGTCGACGCCTTGCGGGTCGCCGAGGCGGCAAGCGAGCCGATCGACCTCATCGTTTCCGACGTGATCATGCCGGAAATGGACGGACCGACCATGCTGACCGAACTGCGCAAACGCGGATTGTCGGCCAAGGTCGTGTTCGTCTCCGGCTACGCCGACGACGCGTTCGCGCGCAATCTGCCCGAGGGCCAGGACTTCGTCTTTCTTGCCAAGCCTTTCTCGCTCAAGCAGCTCATCGAGACCGTCAAGGGCCTGATGAATTGAGAGGATCCGGCCGTTGATGCGCTTCGAAGGAACCGCTGCCTATGTGGCCGGCGATGAGCTCAAGACCGCGGTCAACGCCGCGATCGCGCTCGAGCGTCCGCTGCTGGTCAAGGGCGAGCCCGGCGCCGGCAAGACGCTGCTCGCGCAGGAGATCGCCGGCGCGCTTCGCGCGCCCTTCATTGCATGGCACATCAAGTCGACCACCCGCGCCCAGCAGGGTCTCTACGAATATGACGCGGTCTCGCGCCTGCGCGATTCCCAGCTCGGCGATCCGCGGGTCTCCGAGATCGCCAACTATATTCGCCGCGGCAAGCTGTGGGAGGCGTTCGCCTCGGCCGTTCGTCCAGTGCTCCTGATCGACGAGATCGACAAGGCGGACATCGAGTTCCCCAACGATCTCCTGCTCGAGCTCGACCAGATGGAGTTTCACGTCTACGAGACCGGAGAGACGGTCAAGGCGCGCTTGAGGCCGATCGTCATCATCACGTCCAACAACGAGAAGGAGTTGCCCGACGCCTTCCTGCGCCGCTGCTTCTTTCACTACATTCGCTTTCCCGATATCGAGACGATGCGCAGGATCGTCGAATCGCACTATCCGTCGATCAAGCCCAAGCTGGTGGAAGAGGCCATGCGCTCGTTCTTCACCCTGCGCGAGACGCCCGGATTGAAAAAGAAGCCGACCACTTCGGAATTGCTCGACTGGCTCAAGCTTCTGCTCAATGAGGACATCGCCCCCGAAACCTTGCGCGAGCGCGAGGCGAAAAAGTTGATCCCGCCCCTGCACGGCGCATTGCTCAAGAACGAGCAGGACGTGCACCTGTTCGAGAAGCTCGC
>DATGHB010000153.1:0-14430 GCA_035308265.1 Roseiarcus sp. | reverse complement strand
CGCGGTCTTGGCCAGCGAGACATAGTCGGAGTTCGGTTTCAGCGCCTTGAATTCGGCGCTGTCCTGCACCGGCAGGTAGGCCGGGATATGGCCGCCGCCCGCCCATTCGAGCGAGTGCTGGTTGAACCAGTGGATGGTGTCAAGCACGAGCTTGCGCTTTTCGGGGGTCAGCGGGTTGCCCTTGCGGTCGGGAATGGCGAAGGAGTGGGAGTCGGCCCAGGTCGCCGGCTGCGAATAGAGCACCGGGATCTGGATCGCGCCCCAGTCGAACAGCTGCCCCTTCTTGGCGAGGTCGACCATGGTCGGGACCTCCCAGACGCCGTTGATGTGCATCGCCGCCTTGCCCGAGGTGAAGAGGGCGATCGAGGCCGGATACTCGGTGTTCGTCGGCGCCCATTTGTTCTTGGTCCAGCTCTGCATTTCGGCGAGCGCGGTCTGCGCCTTGGCGAGATTGTCGCCGTCGAGGAATTTGCCGTCCTTCAGGAACTGCCCGCCCTGCTGATTGAGCAGGGTGTAGAAAATGCGCCAGCCGGAGCCGCCGTCGTTCGGCACGGAAAGGCCGTAGACGCCATTCGCCGTCAGCTTGGCAAGCGCGGCGTTGAAGTTGTCGACGCCGTCGAGACCCTTCGGCTTGCCGTCGTCGCCGAGCAGGCCCGCCTTCTTGAGCATGTCCTTGTTGTAATAGAGGATGATCGAATGGATATCGAGCGGGACTCCGTATTGCTTGCCGTCCGGCCCTTGCGCGGCCTTCCAGTTGGCGGGGCTGAAATCGCTCGCCTTGATGCCGGCGGCGGCGAGTTCGTCAGGCTTGAGCTCGCTCAGGACGCCCTCCGACACGCCGAGCGGCATGCGCGATTCATGATAGGTCATCACGTCGGGGCCCTGCCCGGTCGCGGCCGCGGTCTGCACCTTGGTGTAGAACGGCGTGCCCCATTCCGAGGTGGTCGCGTCGATCTTGACCTTGCCCGCGTGCTCCTTGTTGAACTCGTCGAGCATTGCTTTCATGCGAACGCCGTCGCCGCCGCTGAGGAAATCCCACCACACGATCGTCTCTTCGGCCCGCGCCGCGCCCATCATCAGGACGGTGGCCGCCAATGCCGCGCCTATGGTTTTTCGGATCACGTTAATTCCTCCCAGGTTGGCGCCCAACGGTCTTTCGCGTCGCAGCCATTTGCTTGGACAACACGAAAAGGAAGCCGCGTCGAGCGACGGTGGCGGCGATACGTTAGGGCGCCAGGCGACCGGGATCAACGGAGGCGACGCCGGATTGTCGACGCAAGCCACACCTGGCCGAACGGCGGTCGAACGGCTCGGGAGGCGGCCGCGGCAGGGCGCGATCCGGAATTGTCAGCGGGTGGGATCCGGCGACAACGGATCGTGCGCCCGAATCTGATATTCATACGGCGTCAGAAACAGGCGAGCCCTCATGAAAGCGTCAGTCGTTGCCCACCGGGACTATCCGATCTCCACAATCGACGATCGGCTCTACGGCGCGTTCCTCGAACATCTCGGGCGCGCGATCTACACCGGGATCTACGAACCCGGCCACCCGACCGCCGACGCCAACGGCATGCGCCGCGACGTCGCCAAACTGGTCGAGGACCTCAAGGTCCCGATCGTCCGCTATCCGGGCGGCAACTTCGTTTCCGCCTACAACTGGGAGGACGGGGTCGGCCCGCGCGACAAGCGGCCGACCCGGCTCGATCTCGCCTGGCACACCTCCGAGTCAAACGAAGTCGGCGTGCACGAGTTCGCCGACTGGTGCGAAGCCGCCGGGACCGAGATGATGCTCGCCATCAACCTCGGCTCTCGCGGGCTCGACCAGGCGCGCAATTTCGTCGAATATGTCAACGGCCCGACGGGGAGCTACTGGGGCGACCTGCGCAAGACAAACGGCCGCGCCAAGCCCTTTGGCGTCAGGCACTGGTGCCTGGGCAACGAAATGGACGGGCCGTGGCAGGTCGGCCACAAGACGGCGGACGAATATGGCCGCCTCGCCAACGAGGTGGCGAAGACGCTGCGCGCCTTCGACAAGTCGCTCGAGCTCATCGTCTGCGGCTCGTCGAATTCCGACATGGCGACCTATCCCGAATGGGAGCGGATCGTCCTCGAGCATACCTACGAAGCGGTCGATCACATTTCGCTGCACATGTATTTCGCCAATCGCGCCAAGAACACTGCCGAGTACCTCGCGCTTAGCGCCAAGCTCGACGCTTACATCAACACGATCGCCTCGACGATCGAATTCGTCCGCGCGCGAAAACGCAGCCGCAAGCGGGTGACGATCTCCTTCGACGAATGGAACGTTTGGTATCATTCGAACGCCCAGGATCGCGAGATCCTGGGCGGGGCCAAGGGCTGGCCGCACGCGCCGCGGCTGCTCGAGGACATCTACAATTTCGAGGATGCGCTCCAGGTCGGCTGCATCCTCAACACCTTTATCCGCCGCTCCGACGTGGTGAAGATCGCCTGCATCGCGCAACTCGTGAACGTCATCGCCCCGATCATGACCGAGCCCGGCGGCGCGGCGTGGCGGCAGACCCTCTACTATCCCTATTACTTCGCCTCCGTTTACGGGCGGGGCGAAGCGCTTCGGCTCAGCGTCAAGTCGCCTGGCTATGATTCCGAGGTCGCCGACAATGTGCCCTATCTCGACATCGCAGGCGTTCACGACGCGGGGCGCGCGCTGACCTTTTTCGCCGTCAATAGGCATCCGGGCGAAAAGCTCGATCTCGAAATCGACCTGCAGGGATTCGGCGCGGCCACGATCGCCGATCACCAGACGCTGGCCGGCGCCCCTCTCGAAGCCGTCAACACGCTTGCCCAGCCCCTTGCCGTCGCGCCGAAAAAGGGGTCGGGCGCAAGCGTCAAGGACGGGCGGCTGACCGCGAGCCTCCCGGCCCATTCCTACCAGATGATCCGCCTCGCCCTCGCTTGAGAGCGCAGTGAATTTGATTTCACGCACGGATCGTCCTGCCACGTCTCCTCCCCCCTTGTGGGGGAGGAACAAGGAGGGGGGCGCGCGGTCCTGAGCGACAAGGGAACAGCCGCGCCCTCGATAATCTTGTCGGTCTGCGTGACCCCCCAACCCCGACCCGCCCACACACGGCGGGCGCGGGCGCTAAAGATGATCGATCTCTCCCAGAGACAACTTTCCCTGGTCCGCCGCCGCGTCCGCATCACTTTGTCGTGCAGGAGCTGATCAACCGCGCGGACTTGCGCTATACGGGGCCCCTGGCCGAGGGAAGGCGATTCGCCACGGCTGCTCCTCCACAATCGCCATCGGTTGGGCGCGTCGCCGCAATCACGAGGCCTTCTTGACCGCCGACGCCGAACGCTCGTCTTTCTTCATCGCGCTTGTCGTTGTCGACGTGCTGGCCGGCCTCGCGGACGCCGTCTCAGGCCCCTACATCGTGCTCTTCCTCGTCGATCAGGCGCGCTTAAGCCCCGTTTTACTCGGCGCCGTCCTGACCGCGAGAGCGCTCGCTGGGATCGCGTTCGCCACCGGATTCGGCGCCTGGGTCGACCGGAGAACGAGCATCGCGCCATTGCTCCTGGCGCTGGCCGGGTCGGCGATCGGCTACGCCTCGCTCGGCTTCACCACCAGTTTCGCCCTCCTCATGGTCATCGCCGCGATTCCGGTCGCCATCGGCGCGGCGGCCTTTTCCCAGTCGATTGCGCTGGTCAAGCGGCGTTTCGAGCGCGCCAGTTTTCACACCGCCGCTCGCGCCATCGGCGTCCTTCGCGCCAGCTGGTCGCTCGCCTGGGCCATTGGACCGGCGATCGGCGCCGTGGTTGTCGGCGCCTTCGGCTTTCGCGGCGTCTTCTTCACCAGCGCGGGTTTCAGCGCGATCGCGCTCGCGGCGCTCGCGCTCGTGCGGGCGAGGCCAGTTTCCGGCGACGGAGGTCACGGCAAGAGGCCAAAGCCGCCGAACGGAGGGCCGGCGATTGCGCTCGCCTTCACGGCCCTCGCCCTGTTCCACACCGCGATGTTTTTGGGCTCGATTCCGCTTGCCATCGTCATGACCACCTCGCTCGGCGGCGTGGAGCGCGACGTTGGACTGGCGTTCAGCCTGTGCGCCGGTCTCGAGATCGTGGTCATGGGGGCGATCATCTGGCGCCCGCTTAAGCGGGCCGAGCGGCCGGCGATCGTGGCCGGCTTTGCGGCTTTCGTCGCCTATTTCGTCGCGCTCGCGCTGGCGCGGTCGGTCGGGGCGGTGCTTTGGGCCCAGATCGTGAGGGCGATCGGCATCGGCCTTGTCAGCTATCTCGGGATCGGCTTCCTGCAATCGTTCATGCCCCACCGCGCGGGCGCAGCTGCGGCGCTGTTCTCGAACGCGGGTCAATTGGGCTCGGTGTTCGCCGCGCTCAGTGTCGGCGTCCTCGCGCAGGCGTTCGGCTACGCGTCCGTCTTCGCCGCCTGCGCCATCCTCAGCGCCCTGGGCCTCGTTCTCGTTTGCCTCGCCCCCGCCGCGCCGGAATGAGGCTTCGGGAGGGCCCTTCCAGGAACGGCGGCGCGAAGGGATTCCCGAACTTGACGAGGTTGGCTGCGCAACAATTTCTTGACAAAAATCAGAAGACCTGCTTGTATAATTTCTGCTGGTCAGAGCGAGAGCGAGCGGCCGGCGCCCAGCGAGGCGTTTGACGCGCTTTCCGCACAACCTGGGAGGTGAGTAGGGAGGGGGGAGAAAAATTTTTACTTTTTAGCCTGTAACCCATTGAAAAGTACCGATTCGACAAAATAAGCGCTAGTAAACGCTAGCTATTTCACTAGCGTTTGCTCGCGTTTTGCTCGCGTTTATTGGTGTTTGTTTGGAGGAAACTCGCGTTCGGGTTGTATTTCGACCTCGGGGCTATGGGATCGTCACGACCAGCCGCCCCCGGGTCTCGCCCTTGAGGGTCCGCGCCCCGGCCTCGAACACCTCGGCGAGCGGGATGGTCCGGGTCATGGCGGCGAGCTTGCCGCGGTCGAGATCGGTCGCCAAGCGCCGCCAGGCTTCGAGCCGCCGGGCCGCCGGGCACTGGACGCTATCCACGCCCAGGAGCGCGACCCCGCGGAGGATGAACGGGGCGACGGACGCCGGCAGGTCCATGCCGCCAGCGAGCCCGCAGGCCGCGACCGCGCCGCCATAGCGGGTCTGGGCCAGCACGTTGGCGAGGGTGGTCGAACCCACGCTGTCGATCGCCACGGCCCACCGCTCCTTGCCGAGCGGCTTGCCGGGGGCGCTGAGCGTGGCGCGATCGATCACCTCGTCCGCGCCCAGCGTCTTGAGATAGGTCGCCTCGGCCTGGCGTCCGGTCGAGGCGATGACCCGCCAGCCCTTGCCGGCGAGGAGGGCGATCGCCATCGAGCCGACCCCGCCCGCCGCTCCGGTCACCAGCGCCGGTCCGGCGGTGGGCTCGACGCCATGCCGCTCGATCGCCATCAGAGCCAGCATCGCGGTCAGGCCCGCGGTGCCGATCGCCATCGCCTCGGCGCGGGCGAGACCCGCAGGCAGCTTGACCAGCCAGTCCCCGTTCACCCGCGCGCGTTCCGCGTAGCCGCCGAAATGGGTCTCGCTCAGGCCGTAGCCCGTGAGGACGACCTCGTCGCCGGGCGCAAAGTCAGAGCGGCGCGAGGTCTCGACGATTCCGGCGAGATCGGCGCCGAGCACCATCGGAAATCGGCGGATGACCGGAGATTTGCCGCTGAGCGTCAGCCCGTCCTTGTAGTTGACGCTCGAGTGGGTGACCCGGACCGTGACGTCGCCGTCCATGAGCTCGGACTCGTCCATCTCGACGAGCTTGACGGTCTGCCCGGCGTCGGTCTTGTCGGCTCGAACGGCGCGAAACGTCATGGCCCAAAGTCCTCTCATCGGGGATAAGGATGCGAAGTCTATCGGGGCGATTCCGGGCCGGTCAAACTGCGGGGAAGCGCGCTTGAACCGCGCCGCGCTCCGGGCCAAAAGAGCCGGAGTCTCCGCTCCGAACCAGGATCCCGCATGCCCGAAAAAGAGAGGCCGCCGCGCATCATGACCGCGCTGAAGGGCGCCGATGGCCTTGCGCGCTGCCCCTGGCCGGGGGCCGATCCGCTCTATCTCGCCTATCACGACGCGGAATGGGGCGTGCCCGAATACGACGATCAGGCGCTATTCGAGAAGCTCGTTCTCGACGGTTTCCAGGCCGGACTGTCGTGGATCACCATCCTGCGCAAGCGCCCCGCGTTCCGCAAGGCGTTCGACGGCTTCGATCCCGACAGAATTGCGCGCTGGAGCGAGAAGAAAAAGGACGCGCTGATGCAGGACGCCGGCATCGTCCGCAACCGGGCGAAGATCGAAGCGACGGCGGCCCTCGCCCGCATCGTCATCGACCTCAGGGAGCAGGGCGGCTTCGCCCGGCACTTATGGAGCTTCGTCGATGGACGACCGATTGAGAACGCGCGCAAGAGCCTGAAGGACGTGCCGGCCGAGAACGAGGTCTCGCGCGCGATCGCCAAGGACTTGCGCGCCCGCGGCGGCAATTTCGTCGGGCCGACCATCATCTACGCCTTCATGCAGGCGACCGGCATGGTCAACGATCACCTCGTCGATTGCTGCCGCCACGAGGCCTGCCGGAGGCTGGCGCGCGAGTTCAAGCTTTGAGCGAGGGCGCAGCCCCACGCGCCTGGCAGCGGATGCTGTCGGGACGACGGCTCGATCTCATCGATCCCTCGCCGCTCGATGTCGAGATCGCCGACATCGCCCATGGGCTGGCGCGCGTCGCCCGCTGGAACGGCCAGACGAAGGGGCCCGAGATCTTCTCGGTCGCGCAACATTCGCTTCTGGTCGAAGCCTTGTTCGCGGCTGCGGAGCTTGAGCCTTCCGAGAGGGCGCGGCTCGCGGCGCTGCTGCACGACGCGCCGGAATATGTGATCGGCGACATGATCTCGCCGTTCAAGGCCGCGATCGGCGGCGAATACAAGCGTGTCGAGGCGCGTCTCAAGCGGGCGATCTTCGTCCGCTTCGGCTTGCCCGTCGAACCGGCGGGCGATCTCGAGCGCCGCGTCAAGGCCGCCGACCGCGCCTCGGCCTATCTCGAGGCGACCGCGCTCGCCGGCTTCTCGATCAAGGAAGCGCGCAAACTGTTCGGCGAGCCGGATTTGCCGGTCGGCGATTTCACCCGCCTGCTCGAGCCGATGCGGCCGGCCGATGCGGAGACGCGGTTCCTCGCCCGTTTCGCCGAACTCGACGCCGGGGCCGGCAGGGTCCTATAAGGCGCCGCCGAAGGAACCGCTCAATGTCTCGTCTTCACGTCTGCTCGCTTGCCCTGATCGCCGAAACGGTCGCCACGACCGGGGCGCGCTCGCTGGTCACGCTGCTGAGCCCCGGCACGGCGATCGAGCGCCCGGCTGGAATCGCGCCGGAGCGGCACCTCTATCTCGCTGTCTCCGACATTGTCGAGCCGGCGCTTGGCCAGACGCTGCCGGAGGCCGCCCATCTCGATGAACTCTTGGGGTTTGTGCGGGGCTGGGATCGCGCCGAGCCGATGGTGATTCATTGTTTCGCCGGCGTCAGCCGTTCGACCGCGGCCGCCTATATCGCGGCGTGCGCGCTCGAGCCTCAGCGCGACGAATTCGCCATCGCCCGCGGGCTGCGCGCGGCCTCCCCAACCGCGACGCCTAACGTCCGCCTGGTGGCGCTCGCCGATCGCGCGCTCGGACGGCGCGGGCGGATGAACGAGGCGATCGCCCGGATCGGCCGCGGCCAGGAATGCTCCGAGGGAACGCCGTTCGCCCTCGAACTCAACTGACAGGCGTCGGGCGACTTCAGCCCTTGACCGCCTTCGCCATCGCGTCCTGCTCGGCCTCGCTCGGGGATCCGAAAAAGGCGGGCTGCTCGTCCTTGCCGCCGAGCGCCCCATACGCGTGCGCGCCCTTGGCGTCGAACAGCACGACGAACTTGTGGCCCTCGCAATCCGCCGGCTTGCAGACGAAAGAGAGCTGATAGGGCTTGCCGTCGATGGTCACGTCCACCATCTGGCCGGCGACGCCATCGAAGTTGCGATTGAACCGGACGAGCCAGTCAGGCGTCGGCTCCACAAGCTTCATCAGTTTATCCCAGGCGGCGTGATAGGGCGTCCGGCCGTGCAGCGCGTCGAACAGAAACGCCGTCTCCGTCTCCGCGGCGTTCGCGGGGGAGATGAGAATGGCGAGCGCGAGAATGAGGCCGGGGCGCATCTTGGAAACGGACCGCTTGCTGTTGGTGATGGAAACCTTCTGGAACGGCGCGCGCGGATTGCGCGCTCCGCTCCCGATGGCTGCCTAGAACGCCTTGAACGTGATCATGGTGCGGGTGTCGACGATTCCTGGAATCACCTGGACCTTATGGCCGACGAAATGGCCGATATCGACATCCGATTCCACGTAGAATTTGGCCAGAATATCGAAGTCGCCGGCGATCGAATAGATCTCGGAGGCGATTTCGGCTTCCGCGAGCGCGCTGGCGACCTCGTAGGTTCGCCCGAGCGCGCATTTGATCTGGACGAAAAAGGTCTGCATCCGGTCATTGCCCCTGCTTGCCGCCCTCTTGTGCAACAACTTCGACGTCGCGGTCCATCCCCGTCTGAACCTGGAACGTCGACTGGTAGACCTTGGAATCGTGCCGAGCGATGACCACGTACCCGCCCTCGGCGAGGACCAGCGAGGGAAAGGCGCCGACCAGTTCGCGAATGACGTCGCCGCCCGGCGTGAGCACAGTGAATGTGGTGTTGGCGAGCGCCTCGGCCCCAGGCTTGTTGACAAGCTTGAGTGTGAGCGTCGCGCAGCGATGGCGAATCGTGACGTCGATCCGCTTGCCCGAGATGACCTTGATGTCGGCGTTGACGATAGAGTTGGAAGGGATCGCCAAGGGCGGCGCAAGCGTCGCCGATTTGCTGCTATTGGCGGCGGCGCTTACTCCGGAATGGGCCCCGACGGTGTCAAGATAGGTCGACACGATATGATAGGAGCCTTCCGGCAGTCCGATAACGTCGCCCGCCCTAGCCTTGGCGTAGACGAGCTTGCCCAGCGGATTGCGGTTCTGCGGCACGTAGATCGCAAGCGACAGCTTCGATGGGTCGATCGGCGCATCCGCGAGGGTGCCCTCGATCCGGAGCGCGCCTGCGGAGAGTGTCAGCCTCTCGGGGCGGACTTCGGCCCCGAGCGCCACGCGTTTGGCAGCGCTGGCGAGCCCGAAAGCGACATGGACGACATAGTCGCCGGGCGGCATCGTCAGGGTCGGCTGGGCGAGACTGGATTCGACGATCAGGGGATGGGAGCCGTCGGGATCGGCTTGCGCCCCGAACACTCGCCAGCGCAGACCGCCGGTCAGCGGGCCCCCGCCGCCGCTCAGGACCGCGGAAAGACTGAGCGTCGCCTGGGCGGATCCGCTCGCTGGCGTCTCGGCGCGGACGGGCGCGACCAACGCCATCAGCGCGACCAGAGCCGCCAGAATTCCCCAGGTCGCTGTCAATCCGCCTCGCGCAGCCGAATCTGGCGCCGACGCTTCGTCGCGCGCGAAGCGGCTCGTGACCCCATATTGAGGCAGATCGAAGGCGGTTTACACCCGCCGGGTTTTCGGCCAAGGAGCAGGCCTTGGCTCGGGAAGCGCCGGTGAACGACACCATCGAGATCCTCAAACGCCGCCGGTCGGTTCCCCCGCCGATGATGACGGGGCCGGCCCCCAGCGCTGGCGAACTCGCCACGATCCTCACCGTCGCCTCGCGCGTGCCCGATCACGGAAAGCTCGCGCCCTGGCGGTTCGTGGTCTTCGCCGGACGGGCTCGCGAGCGCGCAAGCCGGCTTGCGCTCGACATCTGTCTGACCGACAAGCCCGACCTCGACGAGGCCGCCCGCGCCGAGGAGCAGCGCCGCTTTGTGCGCGCGCCTCTCGTCGTCGCCGTCGTCTCGCGGGCGGCCCCGCACCCCAAGATTCCCCAATGGGAGCAGGTCCTGTCCGCGGGCGCGGCATGCATGAACATGATCGTCGCGGCGCGCGCGCTCGGCTTATCGGCGACATGGCTCACCGGATGGCCCGCCTATGACGCCCGGTTTCGGGCCGCCATCGGCCTCGACGAGCATGAGCGGGTCGCCGGCTTCATCCACATCGGCCGGACGACGGCGGCGATCGAGGACCGCCCGCGGCCGCCGCTTGCCGAAATCGTGACCCGCTTTCCGGAGTGAGTCTCGATGTTCTATGCGACGGCGGAGCGCGATCGGACGAAGCTGCCACGCGACCCATTCAAGGCGATTGTCGCGCCGCGCCCGATCGGATGGATTTCGACCCGCGCGCTCGACGGGCGGATCAATTTGGCGCCTTACAGTTTCTTCAACGGCTTTTCGAGCGCGCCGCCGATCGTCGGCTTCTCCAGCGAAGGCTGGAAGGACTCGGCGTCCTTCGCTCGGGAGAGCGGCGAGTTTGTCGCCAATCTGGCGACGCGCGATCTGCGCGGTCCGATGAACGAAAGCTCCGCCCCATTCGCGCGCGGCGACAACGAATTCGCCCGCGCCGGGCTGACCACGGCCGAATGCCGCCTCGTCGCCGCCCCGCGGGTCGCCGAGAGTCCAGCCGCGCTGGAATGCAAGGTGGTCGAGGTGATCGAGATCAGATCGGCGAGCGGCGGGTGGAGCGGCGCCGTCCTTACGCTCGGCGAGGTGGTCGGCTTTCACATCGATGAGGCGTTCCTTGTCGACGGGAGCTTCGATACCGCTCGCGCCCGTCCGCTCGCCCGCTGCGGCTACCAGGATTACGCAACGGTCGAGTCCGTATTCGCCATGCCCCGCCCAAAGGGCGGCGGCGACATTTGAATACGGCCGGAAACTCGGCCTTTTGATAATGGGCGCGGGCCAGCGGGTGCAGGGTCGCTTGGGCCGTCCGCAGGGAGGGTAGCTACAGCGACGGTCTCGGATACGGGCTTGGCCACAATCCGCCCTTCGGCCAGGCTTCCGCTTCCTCTAGCGCCTGCTCCTCGCCGCTTCCGCCCGTCCGGGCCGGGTCGATGTTGCGATGTCGGCGAAGCTCGAGGCGCCCGATCTGGTTGCGATGCACTTCGTCTGGACCGTCCGCGAGGCGGAGCAGGCGGGCAGTCGCGAGGGCCGCGGCGAGGAAGTGGTCGTTGTTCATTCCGCCGCCGGCGAACAGCTGCATCGGCGAGTCGATGACCTGCTGCGCCATTGCCGGCGACGCCACCTTGATCATCGCGATCTCCTGGCGCGCGGCCTTGTTACCGACCGTATCCATCATGTACGCCGCCTTGAGGGTGAGCAGCCGCGTCTGCTCGATCAGAATCCGCGCGTTGGCGACCCGCTCGAGCGTGACGGTCTGCTCCGCAAGCGCCTTGCCGAACGCGACGCGGCGCTCGGCCCGCCGGCACATGCGCTCGAGGACCCGTTCGACAAGCCCGACGAGGCGCATCTTGTTCGCCGAGGTTTTCGGCAGCTCGGGCCAGATCTCGACACCGGGCCGCTTGTAGCTGGCGAGCGTCTCGCGCGCGTGCGCCATCACCGCCTCCGCGGTGAGGCTCTTTCGGCCGGCGACGACGGCGTAGACCCGTTCGCCCCATGTCTCGTCAGGCAAACCGACGACCGCGGCCTCGACGACGCCCTCGCAAGCGAGGAGCACGTCCTCGACCTCGCGCGGATAGACATTGTAGCCGCCCGAGATCAGCATGTCGTTCTTGCGGTCGACGAGGTAGAAGAACCCGTCCTCGTCCATGTAGCCGATGTCGCCGGTGTGCAGCCATCCGCCGCGGAACGCCTCGGCGGTCGCTTCCGGCCGATTCCAGTAACAGGCCATCGTCTGCGGCCCGCGGCAGACGATCTCGCCGCGCTCGCCAGGGGGAAGCGGCCGGTCGCGCTCGTCGAACACGTCGACCTCGACGATCGTATAGAGACGCCCGCATGAACCCACGCGATCGTGGTCCTCCGGCTTGAGGCAAGCCGAGCCGATCGGTCAGCGCGCCGAACTCGCGGAAGCTCACGATGCGCTCGCCCTCGACAAGGCAGGGGGCGTCGCGGAAATGACGCGCCGCGACGAATAAGTGAGCCGATCTGCAACCGCGCGCTCCGGATGACTCAGACGCCCGCCCGGATGTTCTCGACATCGGCCCGCATCAGGCCCGAACCCTTGCCCTTCATGAGGCGGGACTGGCTCTGGTCGATCCGGTAGAGCTCGTCGGCGAGCGGCGCGCCGGCGTGATACTTGACCCAAGTCTCGCACAGATGGCGATACTTCGGGTCCATCGCCGGCGGTCGGATCTCCCGCGACAGGCGATCGTACTCGGCAAGAGGGACCACGCCGCGCGTGTCGTGTGGTAGCGGTCAACCTTCGCCGGCAGGTTGGTGACGCCCGGATAGATCGGGCCGCTGCTGGCCGTATAGTCCTCTCCCTGCAGGATCGAATAGGGGATCAGCGAATAGAGCCGCTGCGGCCCGCTCGAATGGTGCATCATCGTATATTCGCTCAGGCGATGCGAGGGATGGACGCCGATGCACAGGCTGACCAGAGCGTCGAGGCTGTACTCGTCGTTGAACAGCGGCCGGAAGCGCTCCGCGCGCTCGTCGATCGTCATCCAGTCGCCGACGTCATAGACGCCCGCGACATGGGCGAGGTCCTTGACGATCGAGAAATAGGTGATCGCGCCCGCGTCTATCATCTGGTCGCGCGACCAGCCCGCGATGCGCTTCCACAAGCTGTTGGTGGCGTCCTTGACCTTGTCGGTCAGCGATTTGAAGCAGGCAGTCAGCTCCTCGCGCGATCCCATCGCGACCGGCTGGTAGCTCTCCGAGAGCGCGTCCGAGGTGTAGAGGCCGACGCCGACCAGTTTGTCGGAGGTGAACTCCGGCTTCGATTCGAAGCAGCCCCAGTCGTCGACGAGGTAGAAGTGGCAATCCTTCACCGCCATCGTGACGGTGAGATTGTTGTAGGGCACGTCTCTGGCGACGCCGTCGAGCCAGGGGAAATCGCTCTCGGACAGGTCCATGAAGTCGCGCACGTTCATCTCGCGATCGTCGGCGAGCTTGTAGGGCCCGGAATTGTGGAGGCTGATCCGGCTCTCGCAGGAAATAAGAAAGCCATATTGCGACACCGACGCCATGAAGCCTTGCGCGGCCTCGTGCAGCTCGTCTCCGGCCTTGCAGTCGAACATGTCGGCGTGAAAGACCTGCAACTGGCGCTCGGGCAGGAACTGACCCCGATGCCCGAAGTCCCTGTTGGTGAGATGGCCGTTGTCGCGGCGCCAAGCGCGTTGGAAGCGCTTCCAGAAATCCATCACGGAGACGAGGTCCTCGACCGCGTCCTGGGGGCGAAGAAGGCCGAGGTTGATCAGCTACTCGCGCCCGAGCGTCCATTCGCAGGGACATCCAGGACCGGATGAGCAATCACGCGGCAATTCTCTGTGATCCGACTGGCGTCAAAGGCGCCGCGGAAGCGGGGAACGCGCTCAACGAAGCGATCCGGCAGCGGGGAATCGCCTGCGACGGCGCCAACGAGGCGTTGCGGGCGCTGCAATGGCGCCAGAGCGCGATCGCTTCCGAGGCGATTTTGAAGGCGCTCAATTTCTACCTCGAACGAGGCGGGGGAAGCCGCGGCGCCCGCGGCGTCTGTTCCCCTGCAGGCGGCCGCATCCCCCAATCCCGAACCGGCCCGCTTATGGATGTCAGCTTCATCCCCGAACGCGACGAGGACCGGCGGGAGCAGATTCATGTTCGCATGGATGCGGTCCGCTTCGCCCGCGACGCCCGGCCCATCCGTCGCCGGGACCGGGACAGTCGCCCATTCTTCGAGCGGGACTGGCCCGACTATCTGACCGGCGCGATCCACGGTCCCAGGTGACCTTGCTCGCCGTGGGGCAATCCAATGAGCGACCCCGCATTCGGGCGCAGGCATCGCCCTGGTTCCTCACAGCCCACGTCGTCCGCGACATGCAGGAGGATGTGGCGGTGAAGGTTGACGCTGCGCTCCGCGCCGCTATAGACCGCTCCTGAGGCGTTTCGTGAGCAAATGCGCATTTTGGGCGCGTACCCGAAATGATAAATTTGCTCAGGGCGTTGGAAGGATGGCCGAGCGGTTTAAGGCAGCGGTCTTGAAAACCGCCGTGGGCGCAAGTCCACCGTGAGTTCGAATCTCACTCCTTCCGCCACTACACAGATTAACTATCTGAAAACACTTAGATATTAGAAGAGACGCTTTCCTACGTACAATCTGACGCGCGATAAGCGCATGGATGTCATCGGACCGCTGTGGACTTCATCCCTCAGCCAGCCTCAGGATCACGCCGCGATCAAATATCGCCCTTGATCCTGTGATGGCGGGACTGCCACACTGCGCCAGCCCCAGCGGGCCAGCAGAGGTGAACGCCAATGACAGAGGACTTGCGCCACAAGAACGCGCGCCTCCGAGAGAAGATCAACGCGCTAGTGCAAAATCATCCTGAGCT
>DATGHB010000152.1:0-7646 GCA_035308265.1 Roseiarcus sp. | reverse complement strand
GGCGACGGCATGACGGTCCCGGAGTTCGGCTCGATCCAGGCCATGTGGTCGTGGACGGCAAGGCAGCCGGGCGTGTTTTCGGCGATCACCCTGAGGCCGCCGCGCAGCCGTTCGTCGGTGATCGAGCCGGTGAGGGTGACGACGCCGCTCTCGACCTCGACGCCGACGCTGGCGCGCGGCGCCCAGTCGAGCTTGTCGAGCTCGGCCAGGATCGCGGCCTTGATCTCGGCGTCGGAATGCGGGCCCGCCGCTTGCGGATTCGCGGCCAGCAACGCCCGGAGCAGGTCGGTGCGCGCAACCACCCCGACCACGGTGTCCCCGCGCAAGACCGGCAGGCGCTTGACGCGGCGGCGGATCATCCGATCCACCGCTTCGCTGAGCTCGGAATCTTCGCCGATCGTCTCGACGTCGCGGGTCATGACTTCGCCGGCCTTCCGCCCGTGCACGTGCGCGTAGGACTCGGCCGCCCGCCCGCTGCCGAGCAGAAGCTCGAGCCAATAGGGGCGCTTGGGCTCGGCGCCGAGCCCGCTGTGGCGAAGCAGATCGCCCGCGCTCAAAACCCCGGTCAGAGCGTGGCCCGAGTCGAACACGAAGACCGCGCTCACGCGCGCCTGCAGCATTGTCTCGATCGCTTCGGCGATGCTCGCGCTCTCCGG
The DNA here is from genome assembly GCA_035308265.1 of Roseiarcus sp. Taxonomy (GTDB): domain Bacteria; phylum Pseudomonadota; class Alphaproteobacteria; order Rhizobiales; family Beijerinckiaceae; genus Roseiarcus. Next base: position 6,990 of record DATGHB010000152.1, on the reverse strand, counting down.
CACGCCGAGCACGCCATGGGTCATGACCTCCCGAACCTTCATGTCACCATCCTCCACGAGGAGCGTATTCCTTCGTAAGCCAACGCATGGGCGCGGGGAAGGCGTGAAGGATCAGGCCAATGGTCTTGCCGGCTGCCCGCGCTTGCCGCCTTATGCGAAGGTGTTCTCTGGAGAGGACGAATGGCGAACCCGGCAGTCGTCGAGGCCACGCGGGGGGAACGGATCGAATCCGCCCATCGCGGGGCCGGCGCGGTCGTCAATGCGGACGGGGAGGTGGTCATGGCCTTCGGCGACGCCGGGCGGGCGGTCTATCCGCGCTCGGCGGTCAAGGCGCTCCAGGCCCTGCCGCTCGTGGAAAGCGGCGCCGCCGGCCGATTGGGCCTGAGCGACAAGGAGATTGCCCTCGCCTGCGCGTCTCATTCGGGCGGCGAGGACCATGTCGCGACCGCGCGCTCGATGCTCGCCAAAGCCGGATACGATGAGCGCGTCCTCGAATGCGGCGCGCATTGGCCGCTTGGCGAAACGGAGGCGCGGGCGCTGGCGCGGTCAGGGAGAACGCCGACCGCCGTGCATAACAACTGCTCGGGCAAGCACGCGGGCTTCGTCTGTCTCGCCTCTGCGATGGGCGTCAATCCGAAAGGCTATGTCGCGCCGGACCATGCCGTGCAGCGCGAGGTCACGGCGGCGGTCGCGGCGATGACCGGCGCGTCGCTCAGCGAGGAGATGCGCGGGGTCGACGGATGCTCGATCCCCACTTACGCCATTCCATTGACGGCGCTCGCCCGAGGCTTCGCGCGCTTAGGGACGGGCGCCGGGTTGGCGCCGGCGCGGAGCAACGCGGCGGCGCGCATTCGCGCCTGCGTCGCGGCGCATCCGGCGACGGTCGCGGGAAAAGGCCGCTTCGACACCGAGATGATGAGCCTCGTCGGCGCCCGCGCCTTCGTGAAGTCGGGCGCGGAAGGGGTCATCTGCGCCGCGCTTCCAGAAGCGGGCCTCGGCCTTGCGGTCAAGGCCGACGACGGGGCAGGGCGCGCGGCGCAAGTGATGATCGCAGCGCTGATCCTGCGCTTCGGCGGTTTCGACGACGGGACTGCCGCGCGCCTTACACGTTTCGTCTCGCCGCGGCTCTTGAACTGGAACGGCGTCGAGGTCGGGCGCCTGCGTCCTGCGGGCCCGCTGGCGTGACCCGCGCCGCCATGAGAGAAGGGCCGATGCAACGCGCCTCGACGACTCTCATGCTCGCGAGCCTCGCCTTCCTTGCGGGCGCGGGCTTCGCGCGTGCGGCCGACCGCTGCGCCGACATCGCCCAGTCGATTGAGATGCTTCATGACGGCGATCCCTATCAGGCGGCGACGCTCCTGTTCGCCGCCGCGCGGTCCGGCTGCGAGCCGCAAGCGCGCGCGCTCATCGATCGCGGCGCGGCGATCGACGCCAAGGACCGCGAGGGGAAGACCGCGCTCGCCAAGGCGGCGGAAGCGGACAAGCTCGGGGTGATGAAGCTGCTCATCGAGCGCGGCGCCGACGTCAATGCGCGCGCCGTCGATGGCGCGACGCCGCTTTTCGCCGCGGCCAAAGAGGATCGCGGCCCGGCGGTCGCGTTTCTGCTTGAGCGCGGCGCCGATCCCAACCTTCCCGGCCCCCAGGGTCTGCGTCCGCTCGCTGTCGCCGCTTTCAACGGTTCGCCGGACAGCGTCGAGGCGCTGCTGAAGCATGGCGCGGACCCGAATGCGCTCGACGACGAAGGCAAAAGCGCGATGGTCTACGCCGCGGGGCGCGCCTATGCGCCGGTCGTCGCGCTGCTCATTCAAGCCGGCGTCGATGTCAACCGCCGTTACGCCCACGGTCTCACCGCGCTGATGTGGGCGGCGGGGCACGACAAGTCCGCAGGCGTCGACGATGTGGCGGATACGATCAGGATGCTGATCGAGCACGGCGCCGCGCTTAGCCTCAAGGACGACCGCGGCGAGACCGCCGCCGACATCGCCCGCGGCCTTGGCGACGAACGGGCCGAGAAGCTGCTCGCGCGCTGAACTCAGGTCCGTGGGCGCAACGCTTCTACTGGCGACCGCTACATTTCGGCGGAATTGGCGACATTAGCGCACCCGCCCCCTCTTGTGGGGCGGCAGGGGAGGGGGTCGCGCAGGCCAAGACGATTGTCGAACGTGCCGCCACTCTCTTGTCGCATAGGACGGTCCGACCCCCCTCCTTGGTCCTCCCCCGCAAGGGGGGAGGAGACGCGCGTGACGATCCCAGTGTAAACTCCAAGAGCAAAAAGACTCTAAAACCCGGCCAGATAAGCCGCTATGGCGGCGAGCTGCTCGGGCGTGGCGGAGTTCATGAGATCCGACATTCCCGGATTGTTGCCGCGCGCATGAGTGCGGAAGTCCATCATGGTCTTCAAGAGATAGTCGTGGCTCTGGTCGGCGATGCGCGGCACCGAAGAATCGCCCTGGAACTGCGCGAGATGGCAGCTGGTGCAGACGATCGAGTTGATCGCGGTCATTGCGGCCGCGGTGTCGGCCTTGGACGCCTGAGGCGCGCCAGTGTTCGGCCATTTCTGGGCGGAAAAATAGGCGGCGAGCGCGAGCGCGTCCTCCCTGGAGAGGCTTTGCGCGATCGGCGTCATGCGATCGTCCTTGCGCGCGCCTTTCTGGAAGTCGCGGAGCTGCAGGTAGAGATAGCCCTCCTGCTGGCCCCAGATGATGGGGATCGCCTTCTCCGCGGGCAGGCCCTTCTCGCCGTGGCACGCCGCGCAAATCGCCGCCTTGTCCTCGATCGAATCTGCGTGAGCGGCGGCGGCCCCGCCGATGAGGACGGCGGCGACGACAATGCTGCGCAACATTGAGGGAATCCTTCGCGGGCCTCGAGACGGAGGCCCATTTGGCTTGGGCCCGCGTCAAGGCCAAACAAAAGGCCGCCCCGCTCAATGAGCGGAACGGCCCAAGCAAGAGGCGAGAGATCAGTCGGCCGTGAAGGCGATGATGCTGTCTCCGCGCTTATAGTCGAGCTGGGTGTTGCCGCCCGAACCGACCACGATGTACTGCTTGCCGTCGACCACGTAGGACGACGGAGGCGCATTGACGCCCGCGCCCGCCTGGAACTGCCAGAGCTGCTTGCCGTTCGACGAGTCGTAGGCCTTGAACGCGCCATTGCCCTCGCCCGCGAAAACGAGGCCGCCGGACGTCGCCAGGATGCCGCCGATCATCGGTTGCGGCGTCTTGACCTGCCAGGCGATCTTGCCGGTGTTGTAGTTGACCGCGGTGATGTTGCCGGTCTGGACCCCGCCGGGGATGTTGGTGAACGCGCCGCCGAGCCAGAGCTTGCCGTCCGGATAGGCCTCGTCGGCGACCGTATAGGTCATCTCCTGCTCGAGGTTGATCGCATAGGCGAGATTCTGGCCGGGATCGGTCGCCATCGGCGACCATTCGACGCCGCCGTTCGCGCCGGGGAACATCTTGGCGGAACTGGGATCGAGCGGCTTGGTCGGGGTCGGCAGCGTCCATCTGTCCTTTTGCGACACCATCGGGTCGGAGAAGCGGATGAGGCTGCAGTCCTTGCGGTCGTTGACGTAGACGTAGCCGGTCTTGCCGGCGTGGATGACGGCGGGGATCGTCTTGCCGTCCTTGTCCGCGGCGTCGACCAGCACGGTCGGACTCACCGCGTCGAGATCCCACACGTCGTGCGGGACGAACTGGAAGTGGCAGACGTACTTGCCGGTGTCCAGGTCGAGCGAGACGAGAGAGTCGGTGTAGAGGTTGTCGCCCGGGCGGATCGCGCCGTAGAGGTCGGGCGAGGGATTGCCGACGACAAAATAGATGCGCTTCGCCGCCAGATCGACCGACGGGTTCTGCCAGACGCCGCCGCCGAGCGTCTTGTAGGGGTCGCCGTCCTTGGCGTAGGCGGCCTTCTCGGCCTTAATGTCGCGATGCTCGTCGCGTCCGGTCGCGTCGGTCGTCGCCCACACACCGGCCGAGTTCTCAGGGATGGTGTCGAAGTTCCACAGCAGCTTGCCGTCCTTGGCGTCGTAGGCGCGCACGAAGCCGCGGATGCCGTACTCGCCGCCATTGGTGCCGATCAGGATCTTGCCGTCGACGGCGGTCGGGGCCATCGTCTCGCTGTAACCCTTCTCGGGATCGGCGATCTGCACCTGCCAGACGACGTCGCCGGACTTGGCGTCGAGCGCATAGAGCTTCGAATCGAGGGTCGCGACATAGACCCTGTCCTGGTAGACGGCGACCCCGCGATTGTTCGGCCCGCAGCAGAACGTCGTGACCGGACCGAGCTTGGGCTTGAAGTGCCAGATTTGCTGACCGGTCTTGGCGTCGAGCGCGTAGACGTGACTGAACGAGGTGGTGACGAACATGACCCCGTTGACCACGATCGGCGAGGTCTCGAGCGATTCCTTGACCTCGGTGGTGAAGATCCACGCCGGACGCAGATGCGCGACATTGTTCTTGTTGATCTGATCGTTCGGGTAGAAACGGGTCTGCGCATAGTTGGCGTTGGTGAGGAGGAAGTTCTCCCCGTCCTTGTGCGCGGCGTTCAGCATCTCCTGCGAGACTGGGGTGACGGTCGCTGTCGCGGACGTCGAGTTCGCTGCGTTGGTCACCTCGTCCGCGCTTGCCATCCCGGCCGCGGCCAGCGCGGCGGCGCAGATCGATCCAAGCAAAAACGATTGACTGACTTTAGCCATTGGCGTGCTCCCTCCCTGATGATCCCGCACTCTGGCGTGAAATCCGGGAATCTGCAACCCACGCGGCGGGGAAATTGTCCTCATTCCTGCGACAATCCGAGGCCGCCTCCATCCTCCGGCGGCGCGTCGCCGAACGTTTGATTGCTTTTCAAGACAAAAGTTCAAACCTGCCTCGGGGGCCGAATCTTGCGGCGGCGCTGCCGGACTCCATTCGATCGCCGGCCCCTTGCGCGGGACTTCCTGTTTGCTGGCGGCCCGCACGACCGCTACGCTCGCGCTTCGATCCGGATGGCGTTGAACGGACGATCGTCGCGCACCCTGGATAGTGCGACCGTCATCCGCCAAGCCCCGAAAGACGCCGCGTCGGGAGGCTGACATGCTAGGACCAACGGCTCACAGGGACACTTTCACGCGGGACGGGCTGCCGCCGCCTGAGCAATGGCCGGATCTTCTGCTCGCAGGCTTCGACTATCCCGAGCGCCTCAACGCCGCGGTCGAGCTGACCGATCGCATGGTCGATAGGGGTTTCGCCGATCACGTCGCGCTGATCGGCAACGGCCGGCGCCGCACCTACAAGGAGCTCGCCGACTGGACCAACCGCATCGCCCATGCGCTGATAGAGGATTATGGCGTCGAGCCCGGCGCGCGGATCCTGATCCGCTCCGCCAACAATCCGGCCATGGTCGCGTGCTGGCTCGCCGCCACCAAGGCGGGCGCGGTGGTCGTCAACACCATGCCGATGTTGCGGGCGGGCGAACTTACGAAAATCGTCGATAAGGTCGAAATCTCGCTGGCGCTCTGCGACACCCGGCTGATGGACGAACTCGTCGCCTGCGCCAAGGAGAGCGCGTTCCTGAAAAAGGTGATCGGCTTTGACGGGACGGCCAATCACGACGCCGAGCTCGACCGCATTGCGCTGGATAAACCAGTGCCCTTCAAGGCGGTCGACACCGGTCGCGACGACGTGGCTTTGCTCGGCTTCACCTCCGGGACCACCGGCGAACCCAAGGCGACAGCGCATTTTCATCGCGACCTGCTCATCATCGCCGACAGCTACGCCAGGGAAGTGCTGAACGTCACGCCGGATGACATCTTCGTCGGGTCGCCGCCGATCGCGTTCACGTTTGGCCTCGGCGGCCTCGCGGTCTTTCCGCTCCGCTTCGGCGCCGCGGCGACCCTGCTGGAGACCGCCTCGCCGCCGAACATGATCGAGATCATCCAGAAATATAAGGCGACGATCTGCTTCACTTCGCCGACCGCCTATCGCGCCATGCTGGCGGCGATGGACAAGGGCGCCGATCTCTCTTCGCTGCGCGCCGCGGTCTCGGCGGGCGAGACCTTGCCGGCGCCGGTCTACGAGGCGTGGCTGGCCAAGACCGGCAAGCCCATGCTCGATGGCATCGGCTCGACCGAGATGCTCCATATCTTCATCTCCAATCGCTTCGGCGACTCGAGGCCAGCCTGCACCGGCAAGCCGGTGAGGGGATACGAAGCCAAGATCGTCGACGAGAACATGAACGAGGTCGAGCGCGGCAAGATCGGCGCGCTCGCCGTGCGCGGCCCGACCGGCTGCCGCTATCTCGCCGATGAGCGCCAGAAGATCTATGTCCGCGACGGCTGGAACCTGACCGGAGACTCTTTCTGGCAGGACGGCGAGGGCTATTTCCACTTCGCAAGCCGCAGCGACGACATGATCGTCTCCTCCGGCTACAACATCGCGGGACCGGAGGTCGAGGCGGCGCTCCTCGCGCATCCCGAAATCGCCGAATGCGCGGTGATCGGCGCGCCCGACCCCGACCGCGGCGAGATCGTGCAGGCGCATGTCGTGCTGAAGGGAGGCGTGAAGCAATCGCCCGAGACGGCGAAGCGCCTTCAGGATCACGTCAAGGCGACCATCGCTCCCTACAAATATCCCCGCTCGATCGTCTTCGTCGACGCCTTGCCGAAGACCACGACCGGGAAAATTCAGCGTTTCAAGCTGAAGGCGGAGGTTCGCCATTGACCGGCTTCGCCGCGACCAAGGCCCGGTTCCATTTGCCGGAAGGGGTCATTTATCTCGACGGCAATTCTCTCGGCCCTCTTCCCGAGGGCGCAATGGAGCGGGCGCAGCGGACGATCGAGGCCGAATGGGGCGGGATGCTGATCCGCGCCTGGAATCTCGCCGGCTGGATGGACCAGCCGCGCCGCGTCGGCGACAGGATCGCGCCGCTGATCGGCGCCAAGCCCGGAACCGTGGCGACGGGCGACACGCTGTCGATCAAGATGTATCAGGCGCTCGCCGCGGCGCTTTCGATGCG
>DATGHB010000151.1:0-15528 GCA_035308265.1 Roseiarcus sp. | reverse complement strand
TGCGTGGGCTCCGCGCCCATCAAGCTTCTCGATGCAAATGGCGACGAAGCGCCGGATGGCGACATCGGCGAGCTTTACGCGAGCAACCCTTATATTTTCGACGGCTATTGGAAGCTGCCGGAGAAAACCCGCGAGGCGTTCCGCGGCGAATATTGCACGGTCGGCGACATGGCGCGTCGCGACGCCGACGGCTACATCCATCTCGTCGATCGCAAAAGCAACATGATCATCACCGGGGGCGAGAACGTCTATCCATCCGATGTCGAGGCGGTGGTCGGCGGCCACCCGTCCGTTCATGACGTAGCCGTGATCGGACTGCCTGACAACAAATGGGGCGAGCGAGTCCACGCGGTCATCGTCTTGCGTGAAGGCGCGTTGCAGGATGAGCCCGGCCTGCACGAATGGTGCAGGGCGCGCATGGCCGGCTACAAGCGTCCACGCTCGTTTTCGTTCATGCGCGACGAGGAGATGCCGCGCACGTCGACAGGCAAGAATCTGCACCGCAAACTCAAGGCGATCATCCTGGGTTGAAAGGCCGCCTGGCGAGGCGCGAAGCGTCAACGACACTCGTGCGAGGACAAAGATGGCGACGACCGCCAACGATCTCAACGCTGATCGCGAATCCTGCGCCGCCTGGATCGCCCGCTTCCTGAAGGCGCGCGGCGTCGACCGCATCTTTGGGCTTCAGGGCGGCCACATCCAGCCGATCTGGGATCATGCGGCGCAACTCGGCATCCGCATCATCGACGTTCGCCACGAGGCCGCGGCCGTCCACATGGCGCACGCCCATGCCGAGCTTACGGGCGGACTCGGCGTCGCCATGGCGACCGCCGGTCCCGGCGTGACCAATACGGTGACGGCCGTCGCCAACGCCTCGCTCGCCCGGGCGCCGGTTCTCCTGATTGGCGGCTGCACCTCGCGCGCGCAGGCCAATATGGGCCCGCTGCAGGATATTCCCCACGTCGACATCCTGCGGCCCGTGACGCGGCAGGCGCGAACGCTCAGGGTCGCCGACCAGGTGATCCGCGAATTCGATGAAGGCGTGAGCCGGGCGTTCGGCGACCTCGGCGAACCGGGTCCGGTCTACCTCGAGATTCCGACCGACGTGTTGCGCGCCCACGTTCCTCACCATCTCGTCCTCGAGGAGTGGATGGCGCCGAAGCCGCCGCGGGTCATTCTTCCCGAGGCCACGATCATCGCCCTTGCGGTTGACGCGCTCTGGTCGGCGAAGCGCCCGCTGGTGGTGACCGGTCGCGGCGCGCGCGGAGCCGGGCCGGAAATCGTGCGCCTGCTCGACGCGCTCGGCGCGGTCTATCTCGACACGCAGGAGAGCCGCGGCCTCGTGCCGACCGATCATCCGGCTTTTGTCGGGGCCATGCGGGCGGCCGCGATGACCGAAGCCGATACGGTGTTCGTGGTCGGCCGCAAGCTCGACTATCAGCTCGGCTACGGTTCGCCCGCGGTGTTCCCGAAAGCCAAATTCATCCGGCTCGCCGATACGCCCGGCGAACTCGTCGACAACCGGCGCGGCGAGCCCGAAATCCTCGCCGCCCCGGCTCTTGCGCTCAGCGCGATCGTCGCAGCGGCTGGAAACCGGCCGCCGTCGACCGACAGGGCCTGGGCTGAGAGCCTAAAGAAGCGGCATCGCGACCGCAGCGCGAAGTCCGCGACACGCTATGCGACCGGCTCGGACGGCGCCGTCGATCCGCGCGCGATCTTCCAGGCGCTGCACGACAAGGTGAAACCCGACTACATCGCCATCGCCGACGGCGGCGATCTCCTCAGCTTCGCCCGTGTCGGGCTCGAAGCGGGCGCCTACATGGACGCCGGCGCGTTCGGTTGCCTCGGCGTCGGGACGCCCTACGCCGTCGCGGCGTCGCTCGCTTTTCCCGACCGGCAGGTGGTGTGCGTCACCGGCGACGGCGCCTTTGGAATCAACGCCATGGAGATCGACACGGCGGTGCGCCACGGCGCCAGGATCGTGGTGATCGTGTCCAACAACGCAGCGTGGAACATCGAGCGGCTCGACCAGGAAATAAATTATGGCGGCCGGGTGGTCGGTACGCTGCTCGCTCGTTCCGACTACGCGGCGATGGCCCGCGCCTTCGGAGCGCATGGCGAGCGCGTGGAGAAGCCGGACGACCTTCCCGGCGCGATCGAGCGAGGGCTCGCCAACGCCCCCGCTCTCATCGATGTGGTGACGTCGCAGACGGTCGTGTCCTCGGACGCGACCAAAGGGCTAGGCTTCGTCCCGGAGTTCCAGGCGCTAACTGTCTGGGACGATCTCGAGCGCAAGCGGCGAGGCTTGCCTTAATCGGCTAGCCCCGGTTGCGGGTCGCGCCGGCCTCTCGGACCGCCGACGCCTCAGGCGTGGGGCGGCTTGGCGCCGCGCAGATGCGCGGTGGCGTTCGCGGGCTTCGTCGCGGCGGTCCGGGCGTGGGTCGTCGTGCGCGCCGCCGTATGCGGCGCGTGGACGCCCATTTCAACCACCTTGCCTGAACCGGCGATCGACAAGCCGTGCAGCGCCGTGGCGCTGGCGCCGTTGGCGCAGCCGAGGGTTCCGCCGCCTCCGCCGCTGCCGCCCGACGAAGGCCTGCTGGTCGCGGTATGGGAGCCCGTGCCGGTCCCCGAGTGGACGCCCGCGGGATGGCTCGGCCCGCATGCCGCGAACGCCCGCTCCGGGGCGGAGAGCGCCAATGCGGCAATAAGCGGAACGCCGGCAAAAAACGCGAACCGGCTGACGCTGCGCACGCCCGATGCGGCGCGGCCCCGCTCGAGTCTCACTTGCATGATAGCCTCCTGCAATCGCTCCAATGCGCGTTTCCGGAGCGCAAGCCGAGAGGCTAGGCTTGGTTAAAACCGTCGTCAACTCCGCTCGCCTCACGAGTTCGCGACCGGTTCCGCCCGCGCGGAAGACCATGCTGCCAGTGTGAATCAACCTCGACCGGAGCGAAGCCTCAAGTCGCGCGACCCGCTGTCGCAAAGACGACCGCGAGCGCCGCCCATGCGATGAGCATCGTCGTGCCCCCGATCGGGGCGGCGAAGGGAAAGATGCGCACGCCCGCAAAGACATGGATCGCGAGCTCGGCCGAAAACAGGATCGCGCCGGCCTCCATCACGAATCCGACAATCACCAGCGCCCGCGCCGAGGCGGTCGCGACCCGGGCGTGCGCCGCGATCGCGAGCGCCGCGCAGGCGTGCAGAAGGAGGAACTGCGCGCTCCTCAGGACGAGCTCGCCGCCGTTCTCATGGACGCCCGCGGCCGCGAGCGCCACGCCGGCCGCGCCCATCAGCGCCGCGACGCCCGCGAGAACGAGAGTCGAACGTTTCATCCCTGGCTCCGTTGGTCTAAACGCATTGGACCGCTCGATCGGCGCGGGCCAAAGCAGTCCCTCCGGCGCGCGCTTGTCAAGACGCTCGCGACCGGACGGCGAAGGATGAGGAGGGCGGCTATTGTCAGACTTCAGGGTGCGCGCGATCGAGCGCCCGGATCGTGGGCAATGGGAACCCCTTTGGCGCGCCTATCTCGATTTCTATCGCACGGAATGGAGCGACGAGGTCGCCGAGGCCACCTTCATGCGGATCTTCGATCCGCTCGAGCCGGTGCATGCGCTGGTCGCCGAGCGCGGCGGCGTTCTCATCGGCTTCACCCACTATCTCTTCCAGCGCAGCACATGGCTCCTGAATTCGCAATGCTACCTCCAGGACCTTTATGTCGGCGAGGCGACGAGGGGCGGCGGCGTCGGCCGGGCGCTGATCGCGGCCGTGGTCGCGGCGGCGAAAGAAAAGGGCGCGGCGCGCGTGTTCTGGAACACCCACGAGACCAACGCGGTTGCGCGCCGGCTCTACGACAAGGTCGCCGAGCGCACCGGCTTCATTCAGTATCGCATCGATCGGCTCGGCTGACCGGCATTGTTCACAGCGGCGCCCTTGACTTGCCGCCGGGGTTTTGAAAGACGGCGGGTCAAGAGGAGTTGGGGCTGCATGGTTTCGCGACGTCTCACCAGGCGATCTCTCGCCATCGCCAAGGCCAACGTGCAAACCGGCGCGGACGCCGCGCTGACCATCGCCGCCCGGACGCAAAGTCTGCTCGCTCCCGGGGGTCGGCAATCGGACAAGGCGCGCGAGGCGCGGCTCATGGTGCAGGAGAAGGTCGACGCGGCGGTCGAGGGCGCGCTCGCCGCGCAAGCCGCCTGGGGCGCCTTTTTCATTCGTGCGGCGTTCGGCGGCGTGCGTACGCCGGGCGACGTGTCGGCGGGTCTCGCCACAATCGCCGAAGCGGCTATGGCGCCCACGCGGCGCAAGGTGCGCGCCAACGCGCGCCGCCTGAGCGGAGCCAAGGCCGCGCGTTGACACTCGAGCTTCTGCCCCATCTGCAGCACGTTCTCGCGACTTACGGATATTTCGCGGTGCTTGTCGTCGTCGGCATGGAGAGCCTGGGGGTTCCCATCCCCGGCGAGACTGCGCTGGTGGCGGGCGCCATCCTCGCGGGCGAAGGGAAGCTCAATATCTATGGCGTCATCGCCGCGGCCGCCGCGGGCGCGACCATCGGCGGCCTTTGCGGCTACTGGATCGGGCGCGAGTTCGGCTTTCCCATCGCCTACCGCTATGGACGCTATGTCAGCTTGAACGAGAGGCGGCTCAAACTCGGCCAGTATCTCTTTCTCAAGCACGGCGGCAAGATCGTGTTCTTCGGCCGGTTCGTTGCGCTCTTGCGCGCGTTTGCGTCGTTTCTCGCCGGCGTCAATCGCTACAACTGGGAGAAGTTCTTTCTCTTTAACGCCGCCGGCGCAATCGTCTGGGCCTCGATCTTCGGCGCCGGCGGCGACCTGCTCGGCCACGCGTTCGAGCGTTATGCGCGCCCGGTGGGCGTCGCGGCGCTGATCGCCGCCGTGATCGGCGGGGTCATCGCCGCCCGCTTCATGCGCTACCACGAGCGGGCGCTTGAGGACGAGGCCGAGCGGGCTTTTCCGGGACCGCTCGTCAAGCCGAAGGCTTGAGCAGCGCGCCGATAAACCGGAGAGGATGGCGCCTGCCGGGCGCTACGCCGCCTGCGGGCGCTCGACCGGCCCGATCCACACCCTGAGTTGCTCCGATCGGCGCAGAAGATCGACGCTGACCGTGCGATTGATCTTGTCGGCGTCGAGGGCGCGCACGAGGTCGCTCACCCCGGTTACCGGCTTGCCGTCGAGGGCGATGACGAGGTCGCCGGTAAGCAGTCCCGCCTGCGCGGCCGGGCCGGCCTGATCGACGGTCACGAGCCGCGCTCCCGTAGCCTGCGCGAGCCCGAGTCTGAGCGCGATGCGGCGGGGAATCGCCGTCGTCGCGGCGCCGACCCCGATATAGGCCCGCCGCACGCGCCCGTGTCGGGCGATCTCGCCGGCGACGAAGTTCGCGGTGTTGGACGCGACCGCAAAGCAGATGCCCTGCGCGCCCATGATGACCGCCGTGTTGACGCCGATCACCTCGCCCGCGGACGACACCAGCGGCCCACCCGAATTGCCGGGGTTGAGTGGGGCGTCGGTCTGCACCACGTCCTCGATCATCCGCCCGGTGCGCGATTGCAGCGAGCGCCCGAGCGCCGAGATGACGCCCGCGGTGACCGTCGCGTCGAAGCCGAGCGGATTGCCGATCGCGATCGCGATCTGCCCGCGCCTGAGCCTCGAACTGTCGCCGAGCCTGGCCGCCGGCAGCGAGACGTCGGCCTCGACCCTGAGGAGCGCAAGATCGGTGTCCGGATCATCGCCGAGCACGCGCGCCTGAAGGTCGCGCCCTTCGAGAGTGATCAGATTGACCGTCCGCGAGCCCTGGACCACATGGCTGTTGGTGAGGGCGAGGCCGTCCGAGGAAATGACGACGCCGGAGCCCGAGCCGGCGCTGCGGCCCTGCTTGCGCACGTCGACGCGCACCACGCTTGGGCTGACCCGCTCGACGACGGAGCTCACCGTGCGCGAATAATCGTCGAGCAGAGACGCATCGTCGGGGGCGGGAGGAGCGCCCGCGCCCTGGGCCGGATTGTCGGTATCGAGCGCCAGAGTTGGGGAGGGGAAAGGGGAGGGATCGGCCATTGCGGCGATATGGTGACGGGGGGCGAGTCGCGCAAGCGCTGCCTGCGAGGCGACGCGCGACCTTGCCAGCTTCAAGCAAATGGCCCAGATACCGGCGGAACGCTTGGAGCGCCACCAGACCAGAAGGCTCGACGGCCCTGACCGATCCCGCAACTCTGTCTCCGGTTCGCCCCTTTCAGCCGGCGCCGGGTGCGCTCAGCCTTAGCGCGGCAATCATCTGCCTCAACGAGGCGGCCTGCATCGGCAAGTGTCTGGAGAGTCTTGCCGGCTTCGCCGAGATTGTGGTCGTCGACTCGGGCTCGACCGACGGGACGCTGGCGATCGTCGACGATTTCGCGGCGCGGGGCTTTCCGATCCGGCTCATCCGCCAGCCATGGCTCGGCTACGCCCGGCAGAAGCAGCTCGCTCTCGATCTTGCGACGCAGCCCTGGGTCTTCAGCATCGACGCGGATGAGTGGCTCGACGAGGGTCTGCGCGCCTCGCTGCCGCAGCTCATGGCGGCCGGCGAGAGGATCGCGGGCTGGAAGGTGCGCCGTTCGCTGACCCTCTACGGGACTTCGAAGCCGGTCAGCCGCTGGACTCGGCCCGAGCACATCCTGCGCCTCGTGCGGCGGGGCAGGGCGCGCTACGATCCTTCGCTCATCGTCCACGAAGGTCTCGTCGCCGATGACGGCGAAACGCCGATCGCACGCTCAGGATTGCTCAGGCATGAGCGCAGCCTGCCCTTGAACGAGCAGATGAAGAAGGAAATCGTCTACGCGCGGCTCAAGGCCGAGCAGCGGCTCAGCCAAGGACGCAAGCCCTCGATGCTCAAGCTGGTGTTCAATCCGCCGATCTATTTTTTGCGCATCTTCTTCTGGAACCGGTTCTTCCTGTGCGGCTCGGCGGGCTTCATCCACGCGGCGACCGGCGCCGTCTATTCGCTGATGACCGAATCGATCCATCGGCAGTTGTATCGCGTCCGGGCGGGGCGGGATGAGCCGTAAATTCGATGACGAGGCCCTCGAGGCGCTCGAGGTCGTCATCCCCAATCTGAACTGGCGCTATTCGGGCGGCACGGCGGTCAACCGCACGATCGCGCCGCTGATCGCCAAACGTTGGCGGACGGCGTGGCTGGGACCCGACCGGCCGGAGGGAATCGCGGGCCTGACCTTGAGCGATCTCGTTCGCCTGCGATTCCGTGCGCCGAGCCACGGTAAGGTCCGCATCTGGCACGCGCGGCGCAATGTCGAGATGATCGCCGGGCTCCTGCTCAATCTCGTCGGCTATCGGTTCGCGCTGATCTTCAATTCGGCCTCCCAGCGGCCAAAAACCCGGCTCACCAGCTTCCTCATTGCGCGAATGGACGCGGTGATCGCGACCAGCGAGGCCGCGGCGCAATTCATTGGGCGCCCCGCGACGGTCATCCTGCACGGCATCGACGTCGATCTCTATGTCCCCCCCGCCGACCGGCGCGCGGCTTTTGCTCGCTCGGGCCTGCCGGGCAAGTACGCGATCGGAACGTTCGGGCGGGTCCGGCGACAGAAAGGCTCCGATCTGTTCATCGAGGCGATGTGCCGGCTCCTGCCGCGCTATCCGGATTTCTCCGCGGTGGTGATCGGGCTGGTCACGGTGGACAACCGGCCGTTCGTCGAGGGCCTGAAGCAGCGAATCGCCGCCGCGGGGTTGACCGACCGCATCCGCTTCCTCGGCGAATTGCCGGTCGAGGACGTGCCGCTCTGGTATCAGCGCATCTCGATCTATGTGTTCGCCTCGCGGGTCGAGGGGTTCGGGCTCACCATCCTCGAGGCGATGGCGGCGGGCGACGCAGTCGTGGCGTCACGCGCCGGGGCGGCCGAAATGATCATCGCCGATGGCGACGACGGGATTCTGACGCCGGTCGGCGACGCCGATGCGCTGGTCGGCGCCCTCGAGTTGCTGATGCGCGAGCCCGAACGCATCGAGGCGATGGGCGCCCGCGGCCGCGCCGTGGTGGCGAGCCGGTTCTCGCGCGACCGCGAAGCCGACGAGATCAGCGCCGTGTATCGGCAGGTGTGGGGCGCGCGAAAGGGTTAAGCCGCGCTGGGACGCATGGCGGCGAACAGGCGCTTGAGCGGCGCCGACACGTGGTGGCGCAGCATCGCGAGCTTCTTGTCGCCTTCCGAAGTGACCCAGTTGAACTGGATCACCCGCCGCTCGCCGGCGAAGGGCTTGTGGCCGTGCCAGGAATTGTCGGCCCGCTTGAACGCGAGCAGCGTCCCCTCGACCGGAGGAACCTCCATGATCATGTCGTCGAGGTTGTCGGCCGACTTGAGCAGGCGCAGGCGCCCGCCGGAATTCTCCCAGGCGGGGTTCATGTAGATCAGGACCGTGATGATCTTGCTTTTCGTGTCGGTGTGGATGCGTCCGTCCTTCGGGCTGCACTGGCCGCGAACGGTGATCGTGGTCGGCCGCCCGGCGAGATCGAGGCCGAACTTCTCCTCGAACGCCCGCCGGAACTCGTCGCTCTCGAGGTCGTCGAGGAATTCACGGAACGCGGGGCCATAGGCAAGCTGCGCGACCGGAAAGCTCCCGCCCTCGGAGATTTTCGGATAGTCGGCATTGATCCTGGCGCGCGCGTCAGCGCGAACGAAGCCCGGAACGACGAAATATTCGAACGGCGCCGGGGTCACCGGGACAGCCCTGAGAGCGTCCATGTCGAGAGAGCGCAGACTCATGGGCCGTCTCCGGTCAAGCGAATTCGCCGCCTTTTAGATCGCGAGCTCTGGCCCGTCAAAGAAGCTGGACCGCTTTCACGTCCGCCCCTTGGCCAGCGCGGCGAGGATCGCGCGCGTGCGGTGGTCGGCGAAGGCCGCCGTGACATCCAGACTCGACTTGAGGCGCCAGTTGGGGCGCTCCTGGTCCGTTCCGGGCAGGTTGGTCTGCACGATTTCGCCAACCAGATCGTCGAACTGGGCGTGGGCCAGGATCGAGCCCGCGCCGCCGATCAGCGCGTGGACCGCCACGGCGACCGCCTCGGTGAGCGGCGCGTCCTCCCTCGGCGCCGAGGAGATAAGCCCCGCGGCGAGAAGCGCCGCGACAAGCCCGCGCTTCTCCTCCCGCCGCGCGGCGATTGCCTCGCCCGCCTTGGCCAGGGTCAGAAGGCCGAGCATGAGCCGCTCGCCGATGTCGGCGCCTTGCTGCCAGCCGGCGAGCGTCGCCAGATCGTGCGTCGCGACGCAGGCGACCGACATCGGCGGATAGGATTCCGGCGCCCGCACCCTGGCGCCGTCGCGTTCGAACCGCAGCACCCGCATGCCCGCGATCCTGGCGCGGGTCAGCCGGTCGCGGAAGCCCTCCGGCACGGTGCCGAGGTCCTCGCCGACCACCATGCATTGAGCGCGTTGGCTTTCGAGCGCGACGTGGCCAATCAGGTCGTCGAATGGATAGGCGAGATAGGCGCCTTCCGCCGGACGGGCGCCCTCGGGGATAAGGAAGAGGCGCTCGAGCCCCATCGCGTGATCGATCCTGAGCATGCCGGCGTGTCGCATGTTGGCGCGATAGACGGCGCTGAAGGAAGCCCAGCCCTCGCGCGCGCCGGCCAGCGGATTGAACGCCGGCAGGCTCCAGTTCTGCCCTTCGGACGAAAACGGATCGGGCGGCGCTCCGACCGTGACGCCGCGCGCCAGCGCCGGGGCGTGGGCCCAGGATTCAGCGCCGTCTGGCGCGGCGCCGATCGCAAGATCGCGATAGAAGCCGATCTCGAGACCGCCCTTGCGTGCGCGCGCCGCCGCCCGCCCGAGCTGCCGGTCGGCGAGCCATTGGCAGAACAGCGCGAACTCGAAAGCCTGCCGGTTGCGCTCGATCGCCGCGTCGATCGCCTTGGGCTCGCCGTCGCGCAAGCCCTGCGGCCATGCCCGCCAGTTCTCGCCAAGCTTGCCGTCGGCGGTCGCCTGGAAGGCGGCGAAGCGGCGCAAGGTTTCGCCGCCTTGTCTTGCGAAGGCGTGGTAGTCGGCGACCAGCGGATCGCTCGGCCTCGCCGCGCGCAGGCGGGAGAAGGCGGCGCATCGGGCCTCGAGCGCCGCGCGCTTGGCGCGCCAGACCGGCTCGTACTCGACATGAGCGGTCGCCGAAGCCGCCGCGAAAGCGGGCGCCGACGCGGCAAGCGCCCCGTTCAGCGCCTCGTCGCGCGGCAGCCCCGCGTCGTCCAGCGCGTCGATAAAGATCGGATCGAGGAAGCGGCGATCGGACGGGAAATACGGGCTCGCCCGCTCCCGGTTCCCGGGGAACAGCATGTGCAGCGGGCTCAACCCCAGATAGGCCGCGCCGGCCTTGCCCGCCGCCTCGCCCGCCTCGCCGCTCGCGGAAAAGTCGCCGATCCCCTGGTCGCCTTCGCGACGCAAGGCGTAGAGTTGGGCGGCGACGCCGAACCGTTTGCGCGACGCCGCCTCGGGGCTGTACGCTTGCGACGGCGCGATGGTCAGCGCGCATTCGACCCCGTCGACGATGAGACGGTGGCGCCCGATCGGCAGCGCCGGCAGCGTGATCGCGCGCTCGACGACCGAGCGGCCGTCGGGCAGGCGACGCTCGGCGCCGCCGGCGGCTTCGATTGTCCATTCGGTCGCGGCGCCGTCCTCGCCCACGATCCGCGCCTCGGCCGCGCGCGGCATGTCGCGCAAGGGCGCGGTCAGCGGCTCGCCCTGGCGCAGCACGAGCGAGAAGGGAAGGCGGCGGCGCCCGGTGTCATCGATGAGCCGGGTCAGGCTGTCGCGCGCCTGAGCCTCGCTCGCGACATCGAGGCCGAGCGCCTCGAGAAGCGCGATCCTGGTCTCCGCTGAAACCAGAGTGCGCTTGCCGCCGACGTCCCACCATTCCGCCGCAATGCCCGCTGCATTCGCCAGCGTGTCGATCGTCTCGATGGTCGGCGCGCCGGAATGAAGGCCGCCGCTCGCCGGCGTCTCGGCGACAATGAGGGAGGAGCGCGCCCGAAGCCGGACGCGGTCGGCGATCGCGAGAAAGCGCTCGGGCGCGTCGGGATCATGGGTGTCGATCAGCGCGCGCCACGCCATGCCGGCGCGCGGCGGCGGCAGACAAAGCTCGGCGCCAGCGTCCGACCGGTTCATCGCCACCGCGACGCGGTTGACGCCTTCGCCCTGCGGCGCGGCGAAAACGGCGGCCAGAATGGCGCCCGCGCGATCGTTCCACTCGCCCTCGCTCAGCGGCCCATTGGCGTCGCGCCATTCGACGTCGGGGAGTTTGCTCGCGTCGAACGGCGCGCCGGTCAGGAAAGCGTCGCGGTTGAGCCCGGCGCTGGCGCGGCGGACCCCGATGAGCCGGGCGGTGAAAGCGATCAGCGAAGCGTCGGCTGAGCGCCAGTCGATCGCGCTCGTCGCGTTGTCCTGCGCGTAGGCGTTGTTGTTGCCGCCCTGGCTGAAGCCGAGCTCCGAGCCCATGGCCAGCATCGGCGTCCCGCGCGAGGCCAGCAAAAGCGTGAGCAGATTGCGCTCGTCGCGCGAGCGGGATTCAATGATCGCCGGATCGTCGGTTGGACCCTCGACGCCATGGTTCCAGCTGAGGTTGTTGTCCGAGCCGTCGCGATTGTTCTCGCCGTTGGCTTCGTTGTGCTTGCGGTCGTAGGAGACGAGGTCGTTGAGCGTGAAGCCATCATGGACGACGATGAAGTTGACGCTCTCGGACGGCGCCTGGGCGCGCGCGAACACGTCGCGCGAGCCGGCCATGCGGGTTGCGATCTCGCCGCGCTGGCCGGGATCGCCGCGCCAGAAACGGCGGGCGGCGTCGCGGAAGCGGTCGTTCCATTCGGCGAAGGCAGGGGGGAACTGGCCGAGGCGATAGCCGCCGGGGCCCACGTCCCAGGGCTCGGCGATGAGGCGCGCCTCGGCGAGGAGGGGATCGGCGGCGAGCGCCTTGAAGAACGGCGCGGCCGGGTCAAAGCCGTTCGCGCGGCGGCCGAGCGACGGGGCGAGATCGAAGCGGAAGCCGTCGAAGCCGCCCACGACCATCCAGCGCCTGAGCGCGCCGATGGCCATCTCCACGACCAGCGGACGGTCGAGCGCCAGACAATTGCCGGTGCCCGCATCGTTGATGTAGAGCTCCGGATTGCGCGGGTCGAGGCGGAAGAAGGCCTCATTGTCGAGTCCGCGGAACGACAGCGTGGGCCCGTGCTCGTCGCTCTCGCCGTTGTGGTTGAAGACGACGTCGAGAATGGCCTCGATGCCCGCCGCATGCAGCGCCTCGGTCGCCGCTCGGACCTCCTTCCAGCCGCCGGGAGCAAGTCGTGGGTCGGGGGAACCGAACACGACCGAGTTGTAGCCCCATGCGTCCGAGAGGCCGAGCGCCGGCATCTGCCGCTCGTCGACCGATGTATCGGCCGGCATGACCTCGACCGCGGTGACGCCGAGCTTGGCCAGATGCTCGATCGAGGCGGGATGGGCGAGACCGGCGAAGGTTCCGCGCTTGGCTTCGGGGACCGCGGGGTTTGCCCGCGAAAAGCCGCGCAGGTTGAGCTCGTAGATGACGAGCGCTTCGGGCGGGATGCGTTTGTGGCCCGGCTCGCCCTCGGGCGGCGCTCCGGCGATCGCCTTCGGGACATGGGGGCCGCTGTCCTCGCCGAACTTGAACATCGAGGGATGGAGGCGGAACGGCCCGTTGAATGCCCATGCGTAAGGATCGGCCAGCAATTTGGAGGCGTCGAAGCGCTTTCCGCGCTTCGGATCGTAAGGCCCTTCGACGCGGAAACCATAAGCCGCGCCCGCGCCGAAGCCGGGCGCAAGCCCGCGCAGGACGCCGTCGACGCCGCGCGCCATGGGGATGCGAACAGCCTCGCGGTCGCCGTCATAGACGCAGAGCGAAGCGCCCTCGGCGTTGGGCAGCTCGAGCGCCGCTTCGAGTCCGCGCGCGGTGACCGCGACGCCGCGTGCGGTCTTGGGGTCGCTCATTCTCGCGGCCCGGCGAGCGCGCGATAAAGCGCGGCGTAATGCTTTGCGGGACCTCGCCAGGAGACGTCAGCCCGCATGCCGTTCAGTCTCAGCCGCCGCAGGACCGCCGGATCGCGGCTGATGGCGAGCGCGCGGTCGAGCGCGTGGGTCAGCGCGTCGAGGGAGGAGGGATGGAACTGGACGCCGGTCGCGACGCCCGCGGCCATCGCCGCTTCGTTGGCGTCGATGACCGTGTCGGCGAGGCCGCCGACACGCGCGACGATCGGCGGGGCGCCGTACCTCAGCGCGCAGAGCTGGGTCAGGCCGCAGGGCTCGAAACGCGACGGGACGACGATGAAATCCGCGCCCGCCTGGATGAGATGGGCGAGCTTCTCATCATAGCCAAGAACGCAACCGACCGAGTCTGGCCGCGCTCCGGCCGCCGCCGTGAAGCCTGCCTCGAGGGCCGGCTCGCCCGATCCGAGCAGCGCAAGCTGGCCGCCCTTGGCGATGATTCCGGGCAGCGCCTGCAACAGGAGGTCGAGCCCCTTTTGATCCGAAAGGCGCGAGATCACGCCGAACAAGGGCCGGTCGAGCCTGGGGGCCAGGCCCATCCGGGTCTGCAGCGCGGTCTTGTTGCGCACCCGCATGTCGATGCGGAGCGCGCTATAGGTCTGCGGCAGCGCGGCGTCAGCAGCCGGATTCCACACCTCGTCGTCGATGCCGTTGACGATTCCCTGCACGTCGGCGGCGCGCGAGCGCAGGAGACCGTCGAGCGCCATGCCGAACTCGGGCGTCATGATCTCGCGCGCATAGGTCGGCGAAACCGTGGTGATGCGGTCGGAAAGCCGCAACCCCGCCTTGAGGTAGCCGACGCCGCCGAAATATTCGACCCCGTCGATGGCGAACGCGTACGGGGGCAAGCCGAGTTCGCCGAAGACCGAAATCGGAAAGTGGCCCTGGAAGGCGATGTTGTGGATGGTGATCGCGGTTCCCGGGCGTGGGCGGCCGGCGTAGTGCAGATAGGCCGGGGCGAGCGCCGCCTGCCAGTCGTGGGCATGGACGACCTGAGGGGAGAACGCGCCGATCGCGCCCAGGCCAATGTCCGCGCCGACGCGCGCGAGGCCCGCGAACCGGCGGGCGTTGTCGGGCCAGTTGAGCCCGTCAGGGCCGAGGTAAGGATTGCCCGCGCGGCCAAAGAGGTGGGGCGCGTCGATCGCGAACAGGTTGAGACCGGCCGCGCGTCCGGCGAGGACGCGCGCGGGCCCGCCGAACAGGTCGGCGTATTCGTGCGCGGTCTCCGCGTCGGCGAGCCTGTCCAGCACGGCCGGGTAGGCGGGGATGAGCGTCCTGATCTCGACGTCTTCGCGGGCGAGCGCCGCCGGCAGCGCGCCGGCGACGTCGGCGAGCCCGCCGGTCTTGACCAGCGGGAAGACCTCCGAGGCGATTGAGAGAACCTTCAGCCCGCTCATTGCGAGAGCTTGTCGATCATCGGCTGGGTGATCAGGGTGACGCCGCTCTCCGTGCGGCGGAATCGCTTGGCGTCAAGCTCGGGGTCCTCGCCGACGACGAGGCCATCGGGAATGCGCACTTCACTGTCGATGACCGCTTTGACGAGATGCACGTTGCGGCCGATATGGACATAGGGCAGGACTATCGTTTCGTGGACGGTGCTGTACGAATGGATCCGCACTCCGGTGAAGATGAGCGAGCGGCTGAGCTGCGCCCCTGACACGATGCACCCGCCCGAGAGCAGGGAGGAGACCGCGAGGCCCCGGCGGCCGTCCACGTCATGCACGAACTTCGCCGGCGGCGTGACTTCTCCATAGGTCCAGATCGGCCAGCTTCGGTCGAACAGGTCAAGATCGGGGACAATGTCGGTCAAATCGATGTTCGCGGCCCAATAGGCGTCGACGGTTCCGACGTCGCGCCAGTAGGGTTTGGCCTCCTCGCTCGACGTCACGCAGGATTTTGCGAAGTGATGGGCGACCGCCTTGCCGTTCTTGACCAGATAGGGAACGATGTCCTTGCCGAAATCATGGCTCGAATTCGAATCCGCCGCATCGCGCCTGAGAATATCGATGAGGAACGCCGTCTCGAACACATAGATGCCCATGCTGCACAGCGCGACATCGGGCTTGCCGGGCATGGGCGGCGGATTCTTGGGCTTCTCGAGGAAGTCGATGATGGTGTCGTTGGCGTCGATGTGCATGACGCCGAAGCCCTTGGCCTCCTCGAGCGTCGCCTCGAGGCAGCCGACCGTTACGTCGGCGCCCGATTCGACGTGTTGCTGGAGCATCTTTTCGTAGTCCATCTTGTACACATGATCGCCGGCCAGGATCACCATGAACTGGGGGCCGTAGCTCTCGATGATGTCGATGTTCTGGTAGACCGCGTCCGCAGTGCCAAGGTACCACATCGTCTCGGAGACGCGCTGGGAGGCGGGCAGGACGTCGAAGCTCTCGTTGCGCTCGGGGCGGAGGAAGTTCCAGCCGCGCTGGAGGTGCCGGATCAGGCTGTGGGCCTTGTATTGCGTGGCGACCGCGATACGGCGAATGCCGGAGTTG
>DATGHB010000150.1:0-5816 GCA_035308265.1 Roseiarcus sp. | reverse complement strand
GCTGGACTTGGACGAGGAAAACTTCGAGGGGCTCGAAAAGCTCAAGAAGATCGCGAGTTGCAGGCCGTCCGACGCTCCCGCGATCGACGAGCTGATTATTGAGGAATTGTCGCGGGCGGCGCCGGCGGCCCGTCCGGTCAAGGCGGTCAAGCGTCCGATCCACAGGCGTCCGATCCACAGGCGTCCGATCCACAGGCGGCCGCGCCTGATCCATAGCCACAAGCCCCGCATGATCTGACCGGCGGAGCAGGACTGGCGGCTGCAGCTTTTGCTTCCGTCTGGCCCATATTAAATTAGCCCGGAGGGGCCTGGGTTACCGTTTGTCGATGAGCTCGCAAAAGCGGATCAGATTCCCGAACGGGTCGATCGCGCCCGTTTCCAGCGCGCCCCAGGGCGTCCTTTCGAGCCGTCTCGTCGATCTCCCGCCAGCCCGAAGCGGCCCGGTCTTCGTCATTTGCCCGCAAGGCTCAGGGCCCCCTACAGATCGGCGGCGGCTGCGGCGGAGGGGCGGGGTGCGCCTCCCGCCATCGGGCAAGGATCGGCTCGAGGGTTTCCTTGCGCCAGAATCTCGGAGCGCCAATGTCCTTCAGGCACGCGGCGTTCCAATAGAGGCCGGCGCGCGACGGCGCCTCGCCGGCCTGGACCGCCCGCGCCACCGCCACGATGTCGCGGGACTCCGGATAGATGTAGAGGGTGGTCGGATCGTTCTTCACCATCGCCATGATCGCCGCGGCGTCCCGGGCCGACCAGCTGGTGCAGCCGTCGCTGCGCCCGGCTTCGTAATTCACCAGCTTCCCGAACGGAACGTAGCCGTCCGGGTCGGCGTGGGGGCTGCTCGGATCCTTTCGCCGGCACACGCCCCTGAGCAGGACCGCCGGATGGCCGCCGATGGCGCGCTCTCGGGCGTTGGCGGTCTCGCCTTCGCCGTCGAACTTGAGGAAGGCGCGCGAAAAGACCGCGTCCCCTTCGCCTGGGCTTCGATAATACCCCTTGAAGGATGCGACGGCCTCGCCCGTCACATAATCCCCGCCGGTCGTGAGATTGGAATCCATCGCGTTGCCGAAGTTCTTCACGCACCGCCGTCCGTTGGAGAAATCCGCCGCGCCGGCCAGATCCCGCCCGCCTCCATGGCCGGCGGAGATCGCCCGGAACGACCCCTGGGCTTCGCAGATGATGTAAAAACGGCGCCCCAGTCCGCCCCCGCCGAGGTCATGGGGACGGGTCGCGTCAAACGCGAAATAGCAGGGATTGCGGACCGCGCCCTGGCTTAGCTTCCGCTGGTAGAGCGCGCGCGCTCGCTCCAGCACCACCGGCGCGATCTGCCCCTCGCCCTCGCCCACATGGGCCTCCAGCCAGGCCGGAACGCCCGGCCGTCCCGCCGCGAGAGACGGCGCGCCCGCGAGGGCGATCAGGAGGCCGAGGCCGATTGAGAACGGAAAGCGCAACCCGAGCGGCAATGTGTCTCCTCGATGCCTAGGGCGCTGACCAGATGTCGCCGTCCCGGCCCGCCTTTGCGGCGCCAGAGTCGCCGCCGGTCTTAGACCGGACCGGTGATCGTAAGCTTAACAGCTCCCGCGCATATCGGAACAATGAGGCCGCGCCTCGTTCCATGCATCCGGGTGACGGGCTCGGGGCCCACCGCTAACCGGAGAGGCAGAGGAGGTCGAGGGTTTGAGGCCATTCGCGCACAACCCGGGGCGCGACCGACGGGCGGGGCGGCGGCCCGCTCGCCCGTGTCCCCGCGCGGATTCGTTCAGGCGGCTCTCGGGAGGTAGGCCAGCCGCGCGTGGCGTTCGCAGTAGGGTCCCCCCTCGGCGGACTCGCCGCAGTAGCGGAATGTCTTGAGGTCGCGCGGGTTGCCGGTCGGCCAGCGGCACGAGCTGGGCGTCAGGTCGGCGACGGTGAGCGTCCCGTCGATCGGCTCCTGATCGGTGAAATAGGTGGTGAAGGTCAGGCCGCCCTCGGGGACGGCGACATCCATTGTGGCGGCAAGCGTATCGCTCATTTCAGACTCTAGTCATGCTCTGGCGCAAGGGAATGCAGCTCGCGGCCTAAAGGCCCGCGAGCTACGAAGGTCGTTAAATAGTCACAAAAAGTCAGATTTCCAGCGATCCAGGACAGATTTTTTGAGTGAGGGCCGGTTTTTCGCCTCTTAACCTTGCCGGGGCGAGCGGGCCTGGGCCGCTTAAGGGCCAGATCCAGGACTTCCGCAGCGGAACTCCGATCGTTTCCCTCGGGGCGCCGGTTCGGCGTCCGAGCGAGCGCACACGGCTTGCCTGACCGTTAGCGCCTCATCCTTCGACCTTCCGCCGCAGGCTGAGCGCGTAGAGCGCGCTGCCGCTCAGCGCGGCGGCGCTCATGATCGCCCCGAGCGCGGTCGGCGAAGCGTCTCGGTAGAGCGCCGCGGCGGCGAGGCCGCCGAGCGCGCCGAACAGCATCTGGGTGGTGGTGACGATCGCCGAGGCGAAGCCCGCGATCTCGGGCAGGGGATGGATCGCCTCGTGGACGGCGTTGGGAAAAACCAGACCGAACGCCAGGATGAAGATCATCACCAGCGCGGCGACGATGAGCGCCGAGCCCAAGCCCAAGAGGCCGATCGCGAGCAGCGCGAGAGCCGCCAGGCATTCGAGCGCGAGCGCGGCGTCGAACACCGTTTTCGGCCTCACGTGGCGGCTGATGAGCCAGGCGTTGAGGGTCGAGCCGGCGATCACCCCTGACGCCGTAATGGCGAACAGGCCTGCAAACCCGCTTTTCGACACCCCATACCCTTCCATGAACAGGAGCGGCGAAACGTTGACGTAAGCGAACAGGCCCGCAAACAGGAGTCCTCCGAGCAGCGAAAAGCCCGCGCAAGCCGGATTGGTCAGCGCCCGCCGGTAGCCCGCGGCGACCATCGAGGGCCTGAGGCTGCGGCGGTTCTCGCGCGCATGCGATTCGTCGAACAGGACGAGGGCGAGGAGGGTGACGAGGAGGGAGACGACGGTCAGCACGGCGAAGATCAGCCGCCAGGAGCCGAAGATGAGGATCGCCGCGCCGAGCGAGGGCGCGATCAGCGGCGCGACGCCGAACACGACGGAGACCGCGGCGAGCTCGAGGCGCGCCTTCCGCCCCTCGAACAGGTCGCGGATGATCGCCCGCGGCAGGATGCCGAGCCCTCCGGCGCTCGCCCCCTGAACCAGGCGAAAGGCGAGCAGCACCCGGATCGAGGGCGCGAGCGCCGCGCCAGCCGAGCACAGGGTGAACAGGACGAGGCCCGCGCCCATGACCGCCTTGCGGCCGAAGCGGTCGGCAAGCGGACCGACCACGATCGGCGCGCTCGAAAAGCCGGCAATGAAGATGGCGATCGCCGCCGCCGCTTCGGTCTGCGGGGCGCGAAGATCGGCCTCGATCAGCGGCAGGCTCGGCAGCGCCATGTCGATCGCCAGCGGCGGCAGGGCGGCGAGCATGCCGAGAAAGAGCGTGAGCCCGAGCCCGTGAATGGCGATGCGGGTCATCGGGTCGGCACGGCGCCCGGCGCGAGGCGCGTATGGATTTGCGGGGGAACGGCCTCGACTGAACGCGGCGCTTGCGCTTGTCTCACCTTCGCGGGGGCTTTCTTTCGTTCCCCGCCGGCGGCGCGTCGGTCTTCGCGCCGGATGCGCGCGTCTCGAGCCGGGTGAGGATGGCGTCCGAGAGGCCCATGCCGACGAGCGCGCCCGCAGTCGCCAGCGCTCCGGCGAAGAAGGCGCTGCCGATCACGGAGCCAAGGACAGGGGCCATCGGCAGAAAGAAGCCGATCGCGGCTGAGGCGACGGAGGTCAGGATGAGAAACAAGGCTTTCGCGACGACATTGACCGCGCCGCCGCTTAACGCTGAGACGCGCAGGCTTAAGTACCAGAGAAGCGCGAAGGCGATGATGATCGCGGCGACCGGAATGGAAGGCCTCCTTGTTTCGCTACCGTTCTAGAGTATGTGGCGTTCACGCGGAATCGTCATTGCGAGCAGCCATAGCGCGTCGAAGACGCCCATCTGTGGACGGGCTGTGGCGAGGAAGCGATCCGGGATTCGTCAGGGCCCCGCGCGCCGCTAGATCGCGTCGCGTCGGCCGCGATGACGGCGACGGCGCGGTCTGGACGCGCGAGGCTCAATCCGGTCAGGCGGCGGGGGAGGGCGGCGCGGTCTCGGGCTGAAGCTTGTCCTGCGTCCTAAGGTCAAAGTCGCTCGCGTCGTGACGCTCGTGCAACTGGCTGGAGAGATCCCCGCTGGTCCGGTTGACGATGCGTCCCCGCTTGACCGCCGGCCGGGCGGCGATCAGGTCGGCCCAGCGCAGAACATGTCTGTAATCCTGCACGCTCAGGAACTCGCCCGCCCCGTAAGAGTTGGCTCGCACGAGGCCCCCGTACCAGGGCCAGATGGCCATGTCGGCGATCGTGTAGCTTTTGCCCGCGATATACTCGCTCTCCTTGAGGCGCCGGTCGAGCACGTCGAGCTGGCGCTTCGTCTCCATCGCGTAGCGGTCGATGGCGTACTCGATCTTGACCGGCGCGTAGGCGTAGAAGTGGCCGAACCCGCCGCCGAGATAGGGCGCGGCCCCCATCTGCCAGAAGAGCCAGGACAGGCATTCGGCGCGCTGGGCGGGCTCGGCCGGCAGGAAAGCGCCGAATTTCTCCGCAAGATAGAGCAGGATCGCGCCGGACTCGAAGATCCGGATCGGCTTCTTGCCGCTGCGATCGACCATGGCCGGGATCTTGGAATTAGGATTGATGGCGACAAACCCGCTGCCAAACTGCTGGCCCTCGCCGATCCTGATCAGCCAGGCGTCGTACTCGGCGCCCTTGTGGCCCAGCGCCAGCAGTTCCTCGAGCATGATCGTGACCTTCTGGCCGTTCGGGGTCGCCAGCGAATAGAGCTGAAGGGGGTGGCGGCCGACTGGCAGCTCCTTGTCGTGGGTCGGGCCGGCGACCGGACGGTTGATGTTGGCGAAGTGGCCGCCGTTCGGCTTCAACCAGGTCCAGACCTTCGGCGGCGCGTAATCGGACGAAAAGCTCATTTCCAGGGGGCTCCAGGTTTCAAAGTTTGGGACGGCCGGCGGCGGGTCGCGCCCATGCGAGGTCGGGACCAAGCGGGATGGTGCGGGTCGGGTTGAGGGTCAGCAATCGAGATAATGGGCGTGTTGGACCTGGTCCAGATCGAAGGCGTCGTAGAAGACCTCAATCGCGATCGGACGGGCGAGACAGGCGCTCACATTCGCGTGATCGGCCGGGCGATACTAAAGCTCTTGCTTATCTATCCGACTCCTGATACTAAGGCGCATGCTTAACTATGGCGCTCCGCTGGACCTGGCGTTCCAGGCCCTCGCCGACCCCACCCGCCGGGCGATGGTCGAGCGGCTCGTGAAGGGCCCGGCGTCGGTCAGCGAGCTCAAGGCGCCGATTCCCATGTCGCTGCCGGCGGTGATGCAGCATCTCGCGGTGCTGGAGACCTCGGGGCTCGTCGTTTCGCAAAAGTCGGGACGCGTGCGGACCTGCAGCATCAATCCGGCCGCGCTCGCCGAAGCCGAGCGATGGATCACGGAGCGGCGCCTCGAGTGGGAGCGCCGCCTCGACCGGCTTGGCGAATATCTCAAAACCCTGGAAAGCGAAGGAAAGAGCGATGAACACGATCGATGATACTAGCCGCAAGGTTCAGCCTGCGCCTTTGCGCGTTTCTCGCGTCTTCTCGGCGCCGCGCGAAACCGTGTTCAAGGCCTGGAGCTCAGCGGACCACGTCAAAAGATGGTTCTGCCCGAACGGTTATTCGGTTGCCGACGCGACGGTCGAGATGCGCGTCGGCGGGCG
>DATGHB010000149.1:0-13107 GCA_035308265.1 Roseiarcus sp. | reverse complement strand
CAACGCGGAAGCCGACCGGCTCCGATCCGCCGCAGCGGCGCTGGTCGGCCTGCACGGGGTCGCCGAGCCTCCCGCGTTCCAGGGCCTCAGGACCCTCCTGTTTACCGCCGGGCGGGGGGCGGCGCGCGACGCGCTCACGCTTGCTCACGCCGAGGCGCAAGCCTCGCCGTCGGACGAGGCCTTCGCCGCCGCCGACCGGTTCCTCGCCGACGCGCCCGAACCCAGGCTGCCGATCGGCGGCGCGGACCTGATCGCGCGGGGCGTCGCGGCGGGGCGGCCGGTCGGGCGGGCGCTGCGCGCCTTCCAGGCGCTCTGGATCAGGGCAGGCTTTCCGAAGGAGCCCGAGACGCTCGCCCGCCTCATCGAACAGGCGGTCGCGGGGTCCGCGCGGGCGGAGGGCGACGCCGGACCCGAGCGGGGCCCCTGAAGCGCTCCACCGGCGCCACGAATGCACGTAAGCTCCGCCGCAGACTCAGTTGCATCTCGTGCCAACAGAACCGCTCCCACGTCGCGATCTGTGCAATATCTTGACATAATCAGAAATTATTGGGATCGTATGTTCTGATAAATCGGAATGCTTAAGTCGACCAGACAGGCAGATGGCATGCGAGCGAGGGCGCCAAGGGATTTTGGACGGCGCCCTGACACAACCTTGTCTAAAATTGCAACAACTATTAGTTGCAATTTCTCAGATTCGTGTTAACCTTCAACCAAGATGACCATCCGAATCGATGATCTCGGCCATGTTCAGGGCGGCGGCCGGCGCGGCATCGTCCGATCGACGATCGCCCTCGCCCTTGCGGCAGCGGCCGCTCTCGTCGCGTCAGCGACAGGCGCAGACGCCGGCGCGCGCCAGATCATCGGCGCCTTTTCCTCCGGTTTTGACGATTGGTCATGGACCGACGCTGGCCCTACGCGCCAGCAGGCGCTGTCGCCCCTCGCCGGTTGGGCGGGGCGATGCCTGGTCGATTGCGGCCCGGCTTTTGGGGCCGATGTCGTTCGGCGGACCGAACTGATGAGCTCGAACGCGGCCGACGTCTCCGTGAACAGAGTCGCCGACTCGACCGGGCATGTGATGGGGGTGAGCGGCGCAATCGTCATCGAGCGCCTGGCGCCGGACGGCTTCGGCGCGGATTCCGGCTTCCTGATGGATTGGGTCGTGACCGGCGAACGCACTCTGGACAGCGGCGGAACCCATTCATGGTCGCTGCTGTCGCCGGACGTTTCGCCGGACGCGCGTTGGCTGCCGATCGAACTCTACCGGTTCGAGGACGCCTCGGCGCCGATGAGCGTCGCGGCGGCGTCCGCTGAGGCCACACCCGAGGCGTCGACCTGGGCGATGACGCTGATCGGTTTCGTCTGGCTGAGCGTGGCGGGCTATCGAAGCTCCAGGGACCGCCGGCTCCACTTTCTCGAGAGGATAGATCCGCGATGATGGTCAGTCTCAGACAACGAAGGTTGGCGCGGTCGGCGCCGGCCCCGGCCCGGGGCAGCCCCGGCGCCGGTCCGGACAATCGGGGCGGCGCAACGAAATCCTCGGCAGACCGGAGAGACGAATTGGCGCCCGAGGTCCCGATCCTGGAGACCGAGATCTCAGGCTTGCGCCAGCTTCTCGCAGAAGTGAAGGCCAGTCGGGACGAGCTCAGGCAGGAAAGGGACGGTCTGCGCCGCGATCGCGACCATTGGCAAAGGCTGGCGGAACAGGCCGGGCCGGTCAGGTCGGGAGCGGGACGGCGGGCCTGGTTTTGCGGCCGGGCCTCGCTGGGCGATTGATCTCACGCGCCGGCTTTCCGGGACGGCCGGCGCCCGCCGGACGTTGCGGCCGGCTCCGCGCCACGGCGGCCCGGGCGGGGCTCTCCCGCTCACTCCTCGCGGCGCCACCAGGTCGAAAGCTCGACCCCGTATAGCGGCGTCTTCTCCGGACGGCCGAGCTTCGAGGAATAGGCGATCCACTGCTCCGGCGCGTAATAGAGCGGGACAATGTAGAAGCCCGAGATGAGCAGACGGTCGAGCGCCCTGACCGCAGCGACGAAATCCTCGTTGCTCCTGGCGGCGAGGATCGCCCTGATCATCGCGTCGACCGCGGGCGAGCGGACGCCCGAGAGGTTGTAGGCGCCCTCGGCGTTCGCAGCGGCCGAACTCCAGCGGCCGCGCTGCTCGTTGCCAGGCGAGGGCGAGGCGATCCACGAGCCGATCATCATGTCGAAGTCGAAGCGGGTGCGGCGGCGCTGGAACTGCACTTCGTCAACGAGCCGCACATTGGCCGCGACTCCGATCCGGGCGAGATTGCGCGCGTAAGCCAGCGCGAGCCGCTCCTCGTCGCGGTTCCTGACCAGGATTTCGAAGGCGAGCGGCTTGCCCTTGGCGTCGATGAGACGGCCGCCGCTCAGCGCATAGCCGGCGCGCTCGAGTTCGTCGAGCGCGCTTTTGGCGATCCTGCGGTCGCGTCCCGAGCCGTCGGAGACCGGCGCGCGCCACGCGCCCTCCATCACGTCGTCGCGCACCGCGCCGGGAAAGGGGGCGAGCAGCGCCCGCTCGCGCTCCGAGGCGGCGCGGCCGATCGACGACAGGTCGCTGTCGTCGAAGAACCCTTCCGAGCGCCTGTAGGCGCCGGCGAACAGATTGGCGTTGATCCACTCGAAGTCGAACATCGACGCCAGCGCCTCGCGCACGCGGGGGTCGGCGAACACGGGACGCCGGGTGTTGAAGGCGAAGCCCGAGACCCCCTTCGGCAGCCGGCTCTCGATCGCGGCCTTGACGATCCGCCCGTCCCGGGCCGCGGGAAAGTCATATTCGTTGCGCCAGCGGTTCGGATCGTCCTCGACCCGATAGTCGATGAGCCCGGCCTTGAAGGCTTCGAACATCGCGTTGGCGTCGCGGTAATAGTCGATCCGGATCTCGTCGAAATTGTACAAGCCCCGCGAGATCGGCTTGTCCTTCGCCCAATAGTCGGGATTGCGGGTGAGCACGAGCCGCTCGCCGGGCTTCACTTCGGTCACCCGGTAGGGACCGGAGCCAAGCGGGATCTGTAGCGTCTGGTCCTCGAAATGCGCTGCGTCAGTATGGGCGCGCGACAGCACCGGCATGATCGCCAGGATCATCGGCAGCTCGCGGTCGTCAGCGCCGGTGAGGTCATAAGCCACCGTCTGGTCGTCGGGGGCTTCGACGCTCTTCACCAGCGAGAAGGCGGCGCGCTGCTGTGGGCGGCCCTTGGCCTTGAGAAGATTGAAAGTGAAAACGACGTCGGCCGAGGTGATCGGCGTCCCATCCGAGAACCGCGCGGCCGGATCGAGATGGAAGACGACCTTGTCACGCTTGGGGTCCGTCTCGATGCTCTCGGCGATAAGGCCGTAAAGCGTGAACGGCTCATCCGCCGAGCGCGCCATCAGCGACTGGTAGACATTGCCGATGAGCCCTTGAGCGGTCGACAGCGCCTTGACGTTGTAAGGGTTCAGGCTGTCGAAGGCGCCGAGATAGGCGAGATTGAGCTCGCCCCCCTTGGGCGCCTGCGGATTGACATAGGGCAGGTGGTCGAAGCCAGCCGGGAGAGCCGGCTCGCCGTGCATGGCGATCGCGCCCGCGGGCGCCTCGACGGCGCTGGCCCGCGCCAGCCCCGCCGCCGCGAGGAGGAAGAGCGCGGCGCAGAACAAGGCGCGAATCGTCGGGCCGGTCATGGCGGCCCTTCTAGAGCGCGGCTGGCGAAAAAGCAGCAGCGTCAAGGCCGGCGGGCCGGCGGGCACATGGGGCGCGCTGGTCGGGCGCCGGTTTCGCCGCGGCGGACGGGACGGGCTTGGGCCCCGGAAGCGCTGTTGGCGAAATTTGTTATTGGAATATCGCGTCGAATATGGAAAGAGGGCGCGCCAAATACCCCGCAAAGCGCGTCACCGCGCCCGCGTCGCCAAGGTCGCCTTAAGGATTTGCCGCTCCCGATCCGAGGGCGCCGACTGACGTCGGAATGGGGCGAAAGGGCGAAGCGAAAGCACGAATTCCGCTGAAGGTTTGAAAGGACGATTGATGAGAGTTCAGCTCACGCGTTTGAGCGCTGCGGCCTTCGCAATGAGCGTCGCGCTCGCCGGCGCGGCCTTTGCGCAGACGAAGCCCGCCGCTCCGGCCGCGCCCGGCCAGCCCACGCCCGGCGCCCAGGGCCAGACGGCGGCGCCGCCGCCGCCGTCCAAGGTCGATCTCGTGTCGCCCGAGCCGCAATGGGCCAAATTCTGCGCCAAGGAGCCCAACACCAACAAAGAAGCCTGCGCCACGATGCGCGACTTCTCGACCTCGGCCGATCAGCCGCCAATGGTCAGCATCAACCTCTTCGAGGTGGCGGGCGAGGAGAAACGGAAGCTCCGGTTCCTGATCGCGCCGATCGGCATGCTGCTGAGGCCCGGCTTCCGCGTCATCATCGACAACAAGGGGGAGCCGCTCGACGGCAAGTACGACATGTGCTTTCCGAACGCCTGCTCGGCGGAAGTCGAAATCGGCCCGAAGACCCTCGAGGCCCTCAAGAAAGGGCAGAACATGGCGGTCGTCATGAGGGTGCCCGGCGGCGACGTTTCGGGGCGGGAGATCACGTTCAACATTCCGCTCAAGGATCTGGGTACGGCGTTCGACGGCAAGCCGACCGACCCCAAGGTCCTGGAACAGCAGCGCCAGGCGTTGCAGCAGCAGCTACAGAAGAAAGCGGAGGAGCAGCGCAAGATGCTCGAACAGCAGCAGAGCGGCGTCGGGCCTGCGCCGGCCGCTCCGGCGCCGGCGCCGGCGGCTCCGGCGCCGGCGGCTCCCGCCGCTCCAGCGAAGAAGTAAGTCGCCTCGCGCCTCCCGCGCCTCGGGAGGCGCGGGCCCGGCGGCGCAAACCGCCCTTTTGGGTTTGGCCGAGGGGCCTCAGATGCTGGCGCGAACGTGAGGTTCGCGCCCGTAGATCGACACCAGCGCGAGGATCAGCGCGCCCAGCGCGGCTTCCACCATGGCGGGAGACAGGCCGAGGCCGATCAGAAGCGTGTTGATCTCGGTCAGGACCAAAGCGCCGGCGGCGGTCCCGACCAGCCCGCCGCGGCCGCCGACCAGCGTCGTCCCCCCGATCACCACGGCGGCGATGGTCTGAAACAGGTAGGGCTGTCCGACGTCGCCATAGGCCGAGCCGGTGAAGCCCAGGAGCAGCACGCCGGCCATCGCGGCGAACAGGCCGCTCAGCGCGTAGGTCGCCGTCCAGATCGCGCGCAGCGAGATGAGCGCATAGGGCGCAGCCTGCGGATTGGAGCCGACCGCATAGAGCCGCCGCCCGAACGGCGTCCTTTCCAGCACCAGCGTTAAGAGAGCCAAGAGTATGAGGAAAGACGGAATGAGCCAGGGGACGGGAAGGGGCCCCGCATGGCCGCCGATGGAGACGAACCTGGTCACCGCTTCCGGCGCGGAGCCGGCCGGGAAACCCGCCGTCCACAACAGAACCGCGCCCTGGACCGCAGTCCCGACGCCCAGCGTAACGATCAGCGGATGGACCGAAAGCGTCGAGGCGAGGGCGCCGTTGAAGGCGCCGATGGCAAGCGCGGCGGCGCCGACGATGAGGCAGACGAGGGCGAAGTTCATGCCGTCGCCATAGAGCTGCGCCGCGACGACATTGGCGAAGCCGATCAGGAAAGGCGTCGACAGGTCGATGCCGCCGATCAGCACCACCAATGTCTGCCCGATCGAAGCGACCCCGAGCAGCGAGGCGAGCACCAGCATCGAGCGAATCGAAAACTCGCTGCTGAAGCCGTCGATCAGGATTGAGCCGACCAGCTGAAGGATCAGGGCCAGGACGATCGCCGCGGCGACGCGTCGTCCAGTCGCGCCGAGCGGGCCGATCATCGCGCCATCCTGCGGTCGATCATGGCTGTCAGGCCGTTGAGCGAGATCGACGCGACGAGGATCAGTCCGTAGGCGATCTGCAGGACGAAGGTCGAAACGTTGAAATAGGTGAGCGCGCTCTGCAGCAGAAAAATGTCGGAAGCGCCGATCACGGCGGCGAGCAGCCCGCCCCGGCCGCCGCCCAGACTGACGCCGCCCAGAGCCACCGCGGAAATCGCGAGAAGGGTGAAGCTCGCCCCGACATTGGGGTCGGCCGAACCGATCAGCGCAGTCAGCATGAGCCCCGCGGTTCCGGCGAAGACGCCGGAAAGGCAGTAGGACAGGAAGCGGATCAACGCGACCGGGACGCCGGCGGTATAGGCGGCGCGGTCGTCGCTGCCCACCGCCATCAGCTGGTCGTAATAGGGAAGCTGCTTGAGCAACAGCCACGCCGCGGCGACCGCGAGCAGCGGAACGATCGACAGCGGGCCGGACAGGCTTTGGATCCAGTGCGGGACGGTTCCGGTCGGGGCGGGGACAATGGTGAGGGTCAAGCCGGTGAAGATAAGGTAGGTTCCAAGCGTCGCCACGATGGGCTGGATCCGCACCAACACGGCGAGAAATCCATTGAGGGCGCCCGCGACGGCGCCAATCGCCAGCGCGGCTGGAATCACCGCCCAGGGCGACGAAATCCCGACGTCGGCGATGAGCGTCTGGACGATCAGCGCGTTGACCAACCCCATGAGCGGCCCGACGGACACGTCAATGCCGCCCCGGCCGCCGAGGATCGCCGGGGTCGCCGCGATCGACGCCGCGATCAGCGGAGCGGCGAGGCCGATCGTGGCGCCCCAGGCGCCGGGCGCGAAACGAGCCGGGTTAAGTAGGACATTCACCGCCATGAGCGCGGCGAACAGCGCCAGCGCGAAGCCGGTCTCGCGCCGTTCGGCGAGCCAGCGCCTCAAGCCCCGCGCGGCCGCGGAACGCCGCGCCGGATCAGCGGTCGCAACGCTCATCCGACATGCCCGAACATGGCGGCGATGACCCTGTCCTGACTGACGCCGGCCCCGGCGAGTCGGGCGGCGACATGCTGTTCGCGGAAGACAAGCACCCGGTCGCACAGGCGCAGCAGCTCCTCGATTTCGGTCGACAGCGCGACCAGCGCCATGCCTTCGTTCAGCGCCAGATCGCGGAACGCCTCGTAGAGCGTCTCGCGGGTGCGCTGGTCGACGCCGCGCGTCGGATCGTTGAGCAACAGCACGCGTGGGCCGAGCGCGAGCCAGCGCGCAAGCAGCACTTTCTGCTGATTGCCGCCCGAAAGCGTGGTGATCGGGCGGTCGGGCCGAGGCGCGACGATCGACAGCCGGCGCCGCCAGGTCTCGTAGCGCGCCCTCTGCCTGCGGCGGTCGATCAGGCCGAAGCGGCGGTCGCTTTCCATGGAGACGAGGCCAAAATTGTCGAGAATCGAAAGAGAGGGAAAAATCCCGTTCAGGCGCCTGTCGCGCGCGAGATAGGCGACACCCCGCCGCACCGCCTGCCGGAAGCCGGTGATGGGAACGGGTTCTGGGCCAGTCGCGACCATGACGCGCCCCGAGTGAGGAGCATGGAGGCCGCAAAGCGCCTCGAGGAATGCTTCCTGTCCGTGGCCGTCGAGGCCCGCCAATCCGACGATCTCGCCTGCGCGCACCCTGTCGTCGATCGGCTCGACGTTTGGCGCGAGAGCCAGGGCTTCGATCATGAGCCGGGCGGGCGCCTCACCCTCATGAGCGGCCATGAGCGATCTCTTCGGCAGCCGCGGGCGCCATCAGGCTCAGCATCTGCTCAGGCGACAGCGACGAGCGTTCAAGCGTGTCCACCACCCGGCCGTTGCGCAGGACGGTGACCCAGTCCGCCAGGCGCAGCACTTCGTCCATGCGGTGAGTGATGAACAGGATCAGGCCGCCGGCGCGCGCGAACGCCTCCATGGTCTGAAAGACGGACTCGCGATCGGCGAAGTCGAGCGCGGCGGTCACCTCGTCAAGAATCAAAATCCTCGGACGCCTGATCAGAGCGCGCGCGAGAACGACGAGCTGCCGAGCGGCAAGGGGCAGGCGGCCCGCGGGACTATCGAGATCGAACGTCGTTTTCGCGATCGCGCTCATGAGGTCCGCGGCCAGCCCCGGCCGCCGCGCTCGCGGGACGCGCCGGCGGATCAGGCCGTCGCAGCCGAGAAAGATGTTGTCCAGCGCGCTTCGATCGGGAGCAATCAGCACTTCCTGAAAGACGGTCGCCAGCCCGAGCCTTTGGAACACCGACGGAGAGAAGCGGCCGATCGGCTGACCCTCGAGGCGTATTGCGCCCCGGCTCGGCGGCGTCACGCCCGACAAGAGCTTGACCAGCGTGCTCTTGCCGGAGCCATTCTCGCCAAGGATCGCATGAATGGTTCCGGAAGCGAAGCTGATGCTTGCGCCGTCGAGCGCGACCGTTTCGCCGTAGGTTTTGGACAGATCGTCAGCTTCGAGCATCGGCGTCCGCGCTGCGGGAGCAAGGCGCGGACAGCGGCCTCGATGCTGCTGTCCGCGCGAGCTTCACGCGCGCTCCCGCGTCATTTGCCGGCGCATGGATCAGGCACGTCAGCGTAATTGTAATTGGCGATCGCCGCGGGCTTCTTGAAAAAGGCGTCGAGGTCCTGGTCGGAAACCGGATCGGTCGGCGGCGACGGGAAGACGGACACCGAGGCCGGCGTCATGCACGCCTTATACCACTTCCCGAGATCGCCCTGATGGACCGCCGGAATGGGAATGAGCAGCGTGCCGAGCTTCGGCTGCTGCCCTTCGAGCAGACGCACCGCGACGCGGAACAGGGCCTGCGCGTTCCACCCCGGCAGGACCGCCTGGCCTTCGAACCGGTAGCCGTCCGGATGGGCCTTCCAATAGCCGAGCGCGTCGCCCGAGATCGAGCCGGTGATCAGCGGCTGCGGCCGATTGGCCTCGGCAAAGGCCTCGGCGACGACCCGCGATTCGCTGCCCGTCGTCCAGACCGCGTCGATCTTTTGCGGGGTGGTCGCGAGCGCCTGCAGCACCGCCGTCTTGGTGACGTTGGCTGTCCAGTTGCCGTTGACCGAACGCACTTCCTTGATGCCGGAGCCCTTGAACGCCTTTTCGGCGCCCGCCCGCTCCAGCGCCACGATCGGCGCGCCGGCGATGCCTTCGACCATCAGCACATTGCCCTTCCCGTCGAGGGCCGTCTTGATCGCGGACGCCATGTCGTAACCCCACCGCGCGTAGTTGGAGTCGACGTTGATGGCGTAGGGACTCGTCACCGAACTGGAAATCGTGACGACTGGAATTCCCGCCTTGTAGGCGGCCTCGATCGCGTCGTTGAGACCGGTCGACGAGCCGGCGACGGCGGTGATGATCGAGCACTTCTTGTCGATGAAGGCGCGGATCTGCGCGATCTGGCGGCTGGTGTCGCTGTTCGAGTCCGACATCTCGAAACTGCTGACCTTGCCCGCCGCCTTGTAGACGTCGACCAGGCGCTTGAGCTCGTTGGTCAGCGCGACGCGCCATGGATTGCCCTGGTAAGACTCGGAGTGGCACCATTTCCACGGGGGTGGCGGCATCTTGAAATTGTCGTAAGCTGACGGCTGCAGAGTGTCGGTCTGGCCCTCGTAGAGGGACTTCAGATTGTCCGGCAGACCCTCGAGCAGGTTTTCGTTCGCGGCCTTCGCGCCCGCGCTCCAGCCTACGATGCAGGCGATCGAGACGGCGGCCGCCATTCTCGATGCCTGGATCCGAGTTACGCGATTGCTCATTTCCTTCCTCCTCCCACTGTCAAGACGGTCCGAATGAACTTGTTTCAGCTTAAGTCGCGGCGACGGGAACGTCACGCCTGCGCGCTCATCGGAAACGAGCGAACTTGACGCACATCGGCGTGCCGACCTCCGCGCGCTGTCCAGCGTCGGAGAGCTTGCCGCTCTCAGGGTCGATACGGAAAACGACCACCGCGTCGCTGTCCTGGTTGGCGACGAGAAGAAACCGCCCGGACGGATCGATGGCGAAATCGCGCGGCGTCCTGCCCAGGCACGACTGGTGCTCGACAAACGACAATCGTCCTGTCGATTGGTCTATCGCGTAGACCACAAGACTGTCATGCCCGCGGTTCGAGCCGTAGAGATGGCGCCCATCGGGCGTGAGCTGCAGGCCCGCGCAATGGCTCTCGCCGGCATATCCAGTCGGAAGCGCGGGCGCCGTCTGCAGAGACGCGAGTCCGCCTGACGCCGCGTCGAACGCGAGCGCCGCGATGGTCGAATCGAGCTCGTTGATCGCATAGACATAGCGGGCGGAGGGGTGGAAGGCGAAATGCCTGGGTCCCGCGCCCGCCTTCATTGTGAACGACGCCGGCGTTTCCGAGAGGGCGCCGGACGCAGCGTCGAAGCGATAGACGACGAGCTGGTCGATTCCGAGATCGGCGACAAGAACATGGGCGTTGTCCGGACTCGCCAGGACGCAATGGGCGTGCGATCGCTCCTGCCGGGCGGGGTTGGGGCCGCTGCCTGAATGGGCGCGGCTGCAGACGGCCGGTCCAAGTCCGCCGTCCGCGCGGATCGGCATCACGACCACCGACTGGTCCGGCAGCCTGTCGTCCGGTTCGGGGTAGAGCGAGTAGTTGGCGGCGAAGAGGAAGCGCCCGGTCCGGTCGAGACTGTTGTGGGCGAGAATGCTGCCGAGCGATGGCTGCTTGTTGATGTACGAAAGCGTTCCGCTTCCGGGGTCGAGGCGATAGGCGGAGACGGTCCCCTCGTTCCAACCAAACACTTCGCTGCCGGCGTAGACGCAGCCATTGCCCTCATGAACCGCAAGATATGCCGGACTGTCGATCCCGCCCTTCTCGGAAAGCCGGGTCAGTTCGCCGCTTCTCTCGTCGAAGGCGAAAACCGTGATCCCCTTTCCGCGCGCGCTGTGAAAATAGGGAGTGTCGCGCGTGACGCTGCCAACGACCACAAACGTTCTTTCGCTCATGCGTCCGCCTCCCTTGGCTCAAGCGATCATGCGCTGTCCAGGGGGCGAGCGACCACCAGACAGCAATTTCCCGGCTTCACCTTGCCCGGCTGGCGCCGGCCGTAGAGGACGCCATCAATCTCATAGGCGAGTTCGACCGGCGCCCGCCGCGGATCGACAAGGAAGTGAATCCGTCCCGCCGGCTGGCCGGCGCGCACGACGGTTCCGTTGGCGTGATACGGCTCGAACACGCCTTCGTCGGTCGCCAGCACATGGGCGTTCGCCGGGAGATCGTAGACGGGCGAGGCGGCTTTCGGCGGGTCGGCCATCTCGGGCGGAAGAGCGCCAAGATGCGCGAGCACGTTGCGGACGCCGCGCCGGCATAAGCCCACCGCATCCGCCGAAACCGTCCCTCCGCCGGCCATCTCGGTTCCCGTGACCGTGAGGCCGGCCCGAGCGGCCGAGGCGGTCGCCGTGCGCGGATCGCCGCGGTTGTCGATGGCGACCGTCATCGGCGCGCCGAACGCGAGCGCCGCGGCCCGGTTGCGCGCATGGGCCTTGGGATCGGCGACCGGTTCGATGATCGCGCTCGGAATGATGGCGAGCGACGAGCCGCCCGAATGCAGATCGAGAAAGGCGTCGGCAAGCGGAAACAGAACGTCGTTGACGTACGCCACGATCTGCTGGGTCGGCGAGCCGAGAGAATCGCCAGGAAACGTGCGATTGAAGTTGAGGTCGTCGAGCGGAGAGGTGCGGCGGGCGGCGGCGACCGCGGGCAGGTTGATGGCGGGGATGAAAATGAGACGGCCCGAGACGACGCCCGGATCGAGCGACCGAATGAGTTCGCCGAGCACGATCGGGCCTTCATACTCGTCGCCGTGGTTGCCCCCTTCGAGAATGACCGTCGGGCCGGACCCGTTGGCGATCACGGCGACCGGAACGGGGATGACGCCCCAGGCGTCATCGTGGACCGAATGGGGAACCTGAATGAACCCGATCTGCCGGCCAGGCTTGTCGAAGTCGACCGTCGCCCGCAGCATTGTCCCCCGTTTTGAAGCTGCCGCAACCCCCTCCGCCATAGTCCTGAACTCCCCATTGTCTTGGACCGTGCGCGGAAGCCTTGGCGCGGTCATCGAGAGATTGCTTTCGCGTGCGGCTCGTTTGTGTAACATATTTTCATCAACCGGCGGGCGCGGGTCGTGCGACAGTTGGTTCGGCGCTTAAGCGCGGTCGCAAGGCAAGCCGGATGAGCTACAAGGCGATCTACGTCTACCCCTGGGACCTTGCCGGGACCGGCGTGTCACCGGCGCTTGAGCGCTTCGCCTCGCTCGGCCTCGACACCGTGACGGTCGCCGGGAGCTACCATGCCGGGAAATTCCTGCGCCCGCATGGAAAGACGGGAAAGGTGTATTTCCCGCAAGACGGCGTCGTCTACTTCGCGCCCGATCCCAAACGTTACGGCTCGATCCAGCCCGCCGCGCACCCCATGATCGCCTCCGGCGGGGATGTCCTGCGCGAACTCAGCGAGCAGCGCAAGCTCGCGACCAACGTGTGGCTCGTGCTTCTCCACAACACTCGTCTCGGCATGATCCATCCGGGCGCGACCGTCGCCAACGCCTTCGGCGACCGCTACGTCTATAGCCTGTGCCCTTCGGCGCCCGACGCGCGCGCCTATGCGATCGGGCTTGCGCGCGACGTCACCGAATCCTATCCCGTCGCCGGCGTCTCGCTGGAGACGCCCGGGTTCCTGCCTTACGCGCACGGATATCATCACGAGTTCGCCCTCAATCGTCCCAACCGCTGGCTCGATTCTCAGCTTGGCCTCTGCTTTTGCGAACATTGCGCCGCCCGCGCAAAAAGGGCCGGGATCGGGATCGAAGCGCTGCGCCGGCAGGTCGCCTCCGACATCGAGGCCTATCTCGCAAGCGACGTCGACTTTCCCGCCGACATGGCCGAGGCGTTCTGGCTTGCCGACACACGCACCGATGGGGAACTCGGGGCGTTCCTTGCGTTGCGTTGCGACATCGTCACGTCATTGGTCCGCGAAATTCGCGAGGCCGTGCGGCGAAGCGCGACGGTCGCGATCATCCCCTCGGTCGCCCGCCCGACCGCCGGCGCCTGGTACGAGGGAAGCGACCTCAGGGCGCTCGCAGAAGCGGCTGGGATCATCGAATCCTGTTTCTACGAACCCGGCGCCGCGCGGATCAAGGCGGACGTCCACGACGCCAAGCGCCGGCTGCGAGGCGCCGGAACGCTGCGCGGCATCCTGCGCCCCGCCTTTCCCGATCTTGAAACGAAGGACGAGTTCCTG
>DATGHB010000148.1:0-4023 GCA_035308265.1 Roseiarcus sp. | reverse complement strand
CGCAAGCCTCCAGCAAGAGGGCGCGATTTTCTCCGCGCCCTCTTGCCGCTTTCCGGCGCACGGGTGCAGACTGATGGCCCCATCGTCATTGCCAACGAAGTGAGATCGCCATGCCCATCGTCAAGACCAAGGACGGCGTCGAAATCTTCTACAAGGATTGGGGCAGCGGACAGCCCATCGTCTTCAGCCATGGCTGGCCGCTGTCGGCGGACGATTGGGATCCGCAGATGCTGTTCTTCCTCAGTCACGGTTATCGGGTGATCGCGCATGACCGGCGCGGCCACGGCCGGTCGAGCCAGGTCGCCGACGGCCATGACCTCGACCATTACGCGGACGACCTCAAGGCGGTGACCGATCATCTCAAGCTCAAGGACGCGATCCATGTCGGACATTCGACCGGCGGCGGCGAGGTCGTGCGCTATCTGGCGCGGCGCGGCGAACGGGATGTAGCGAAAGCGGCGATCATCAGCGCGGTGCCGCCGCTGATGCTGAAGACCGAAGCCAATCCGCAAGGCCTGTCGAAGAGCGTGTTCGACGATCTCCAGAAACAGCTCGCCGCCAACCGGTCGAAGTTCTACTACGACCTGCCGGCTGGCCCCTTCTATGGCTTCAACCGACCGGGCGTGAAGACCATCGAGCCCTTGGTCATGAACTGGTGGCGCCAGGGCATGATGGGCGGCGCGAAGGCGCACTATGATGGCATCGTCGCCTTCTCGCAAACCGACTTCACCGAGGACTTGAAAAAGATCACTGTGCCGGTGCTGGTCATGCACAGCGAGGACGACCAGATCGTACCCTATGGCGCCTCCGGCCCGCTGTCAGCGAAGCTGCTCAGGCGCGGCACGCTCAAAACCTACAAGGATTTTCCCCACGGCATGATCACCACTCATGCCGACACGATCAACGCGGACCTTCTCTCCTTCTTCAAGAGCTGACCCGCTCGATCAGCGCCATCGCCGCCGCGGGGTTTCGCCGTTTTGCGCCGCCGATGACATAGACAAACACCTCGCGGCCGGCGGCGTTTGATTTCGGCGCCGTCGTGACCGTGGCGAGGTCCTCCGGCGCGCCGCCCGCGCCCCACGCCTTCGCGCGGGCCGCCCATCGATCGAGCGCGGCGGCGGAATAGCCGCGCTCCTCGGTCTCTTCCGTTCCCATGATGCGCGCGTAAATGAAGGGCGCCGTCACGTCGGCGATTTGCGGATACTTGGAATCGCCCGCCGTCACTGCCGCGACGCCGTGCTCGCGGAGAAGCGCGATGAAGTCCGGGTGTTTGAAGCTCTCGTGACGGACCTCGACGGCGTGCCGGATGGCGAGGCCTTCGAGCGATTTCGGAAGCAGCTTCAGGAAGGCGGCGAAATCATCCGCGTCGAAACGCTTGGTGGTTGCGAACTGCCAGTTGACCGGCCCGAGCTTGGCCTTGAGGCCGGTGACGCCGGTCTTGAAGAAGCGTTCGATCGATTCGCCCGCCTCGGCAAGAACGCGGCGGTTGGTGGCGAAGCGCGGCCCCTTGACCGCGAAGACGAAATCGTCCGGCGTCTCGTCATGCCATTTCATGAAGCTCGCCGGCTTCTGCGAGCCGTAATAGGTGCCGTTGATCTCGATCGAGGTCAGCTTCGAGCCCGCATATTCGAGCTCTCGCGCATGAGGCAGACCTTTCGGAAAGAAAGCGCCCCGCCACGGCTCGAAGGTCCAGCCGCCGACGCCGATCCGGATCTTTCCCGCCGGCGTTTCCTTTGTGGTCATGGGCGCCGGGTCCTCTCGCTAACGCGCGACGGCAGCCACGCGGCCGCCGGTCAGCTCGACAAGGTCAGACGGCGTCAGGCGAAAGACCGCGTTCGGCGTGCCAGCCGCCGCCCAGATTTCGGCGAAGGCCATGAGCCGCTCCTCGATCAGCGTGACGGGCGGATCCTTGTGGCCGACCGGCGGCACGCCGCCGATCGCGAATCCTGTCGCCTCGCGCACGAAGTCGGGGTCGGCGCGAGCGATCGGCTCGCCAATCGCCGCAGCCGCTTTCTTCTCATCGACGCGGTCGACGCCCGACGCGATGATCATGACCGCCCGCCCGCTTGTCTGCCCACGGAAGACCAGCGACTTGGCGATCTCGGCGACCTCGCAGCCGATCGCCGCCGCGGCGTCGGCGGCGGTGCGGGTGCTCGCGTCGAACTCGAGCACCTGAAAGCGGCCGCCGAGCACGGCCTGAACTTTCAGAGCGGAGGGGGCTTCCGCCGGCTTCATCGACAAGAGCCGATTCCCTGCCCGTGCGTCACCGACCATTAGCTTCATCGCGCCTTGGCGTGCAATCGTGCTTCCTCATCGCGAAGGTCCTTCTTCGAAATCTTGCCGACCGGGGTCTTGGGCAGTTCGTCGCGAATCTCGATTCCCCCGATCATTTCGTGCTTGCCGAGCCGGTCCTTGAGGAATGCCTTCATCTCCTCGAGCGTGAACGGCGCCGCGCCGCCTTTCAGCTTGACGAAGGCCTTCGGCGTCTCGCCACGATAGTCGTCTGGAATGCCGATCACGCTCACCTCCTCGACCGAGGGGTGCCGATAGATCGCCTCCTCGATGTTGCGAGGATAGACGTTGAACCCGCCGCAGAGCAGCATGTCCTTGGTCCGGTCGACGATGAACACATATCCGTCCTCGTCCATGTATCCGACGTCGCCGGTGCGGAAGAATCCGTCCGCGGTCATCGAATTCGCGGTCGCCTCCGGCTTCT
Organism: Roseiarcus sp.; assembly: GCA_035308265.1. Classification (GTDB taxonomy): domain Bacteria; phylum Pseudomonadota; class Alphaproteobacteria; order Rhizobiales; family Beijerinckiaceae; genus Roseiarcus. The sequence goes on along the minus strand of DATGHB010000148.1, from coordinate 1,307 downwards.
TCCAGTAGCCCTTCATCACGTTCGGACCCTTGACGCAGATTTCGCCGCGCTCGCCGGGCTTCACCTCGCGCTCAGGGTTGGCGACGTCGACGAATTTCATCTCCGTGCCGGGGTAGGGCACGCCGCAGGACCCGGGCCGCCTCCGGCCCTCCCGCGGGTTGAACGTGCCGATCGGCGCGGTCTCGGTCATGCCCCAGCCTTCATTCAACGCGCAGCCGATCACCCGCTCAAATCGGTCCTGCACCGCGACCGGCAGCGGCGCGCCGCCCGACCCGCACAGGCGCAGCGACGAGAAATCCATCTTTTCGACGCCTGGCACGCCGAGGATCGCCACATGCATCGTCGGCACGCCCAGATAGACGGTGATTTTCTTCTCGACGATGTCCTTGACCGCCGCCTCGGCGTCGAAGCGTGGATGAAGCACGAGCTCCGCCCCCAATCGAAAGCCGAGCAGCATGACCACGGTCAGCGAATAGATGTGGAAGAGGGGCAGGACGCACAAGACCCGCTCCTCGCCGACCCGCAAGCCTTGTTCGCTGCGCGTCATCACTTCGGTGTAGAGCGATGTTGCCGCGGTCAGATTGGCGTGGGTCAGCATCGCGCCCTTGGGCGAACCGGTGGTGCCGCCGGTATATTGAATAACCGCGAGCTCGTCGTCGAGCGCGCCCAGGGCATGAACTTGATAATGGCCGTCGTTGTCGATCAGGTCTCGAAACGCGACATGGGCGCCGCCGCGCCTGACCTCGGCGAGCATTCCCGCGGCCTTCATTTGCGCTCCGAGCGCCGCGGGCGCGGCGGTCATCTCCGCGAACTCGCCGACGATCAGCGTCCTGAGCCGGGTCGACCCCAAGAGCTCCTCCGCTTGCGGATAGAGCGAGGCGAGGTCGAGCGTGACGAGGATGTCGGTCTCGCTGTCGTTGACCTTAAGCTGAAGCGTCGGCAGCGCGTCGAGGGGCGAATAATTGACGACAACGCCGCCCGCTTTCATGACGCCGAAGAACGCGATGACGTAATGGGGCGTGTTGGGTAGATAAAGGCCGACGTGGACGCCTGGCTTGACGCCGAGCTCCTGGAAGCCCGCGGCGGCGCGGTTGGCGAGCGCGTTGAGCTCTGCGTAGCTGATCCGCCTGTTCATGAAATCGAGCGCCGGCTTTGCGCCGAAGTGTTCGGCGGCCTTCTCCAGCACGCTCCCAACCGGCGAGAGATCGAGCGGCGCGTTCAAGCGCACATTCGGCGGATAGGACTTCGCCCACGGTTGAATCGCCATCGCCTTCCTCGCGCGTCCTCGCTCACGTCCGCTTGTCTCC
>DATGHB010000147.1:0-3910 GCA_035308265.1 Roseiarcus sp. | reverse complement strand
GACCTCCTTGGCGATCAGGCGGGCGACGGTCGCCGAGCAGTTCACTGACGTTAAGACCGCGAGATAGTTGCGCGTCCCGACCTTGCCGTTCAAGCGGCGAAAGCCCTGAAAGGTCGGTTGCTCGTCGACGGGCGCGATGTTTTCGCGGCGCCTGTCCTCGCCAAAGTGATAGTCGCGGGCGAATTCATGAATCGCGCAATTGTGCTCGTGGACCCACTCGCCTGGGCCAATCGGACGGGAGGCGAAGCCGATGATCTGCCCGAACTTGCGGATCGGCGCGCCTGTGTCGACCGGAACGACCGCCATCTTGTGGCCCCTGGGCACGCGCTCGCGCGCCTTGACGCCGGGCGCCGCCTCGGCGCCGGCCAAAATCTCGTCGATGGCGATGATCACGTTGTCTGAAGGGTCGAGGCGAAGGGCGCGAGGATTGGTCATGGGCGTTGTCTACCGTTCAATGCCTGGTTGCGGCGAAAAAAGTTCCGGCTGCTGCTTTGCGAGGGTCTCGAGGCGCGCGGCGGTGATGGCGAGATGCTGCTTCATCGCTTCGCGCGCCGCGTCCGGGTCCTCAGTGTCGATGGCGCCCGCGATCGCCCGGTGTTCGGTGAGCGAGGCGCGAAGCTGTCCGGGCGGAGACATCGTCAGCCTGCGCACTCTTTCCAGATGCACGCGCAGCGAGTCGAGAAGATCGCCGGCGCGAGCCATCCCTAGGCGATCGGTCAGGATCCGGTGGAACGCCACATCGAGCGCGTAGTACGTCGCATGATCCTGGGCGCCGACGGCCGCCGCTTCTCGGCTGAGGTTCGCGGCAAGCGCGTCCTTGTCGGCGCGCGTCATGCGGCGGGCGGCTTCGGCGGCGACCTCGCCTTCGAGCGCGCTGCGGATGAAAAGGCGCTCGCGCGCATCGTCGAGCGAGATCCGGGTAACGAACGAACCGTGCTGGGGCGCAACATCGACCAGACGATCATAGGCAAGGCGGCTGACGGCGGCGGAAACGGGAAATCGGGAAACGCCGAGTCTTTCGCACAATTCCGATTTGTCGATCAGGCTCCCGGGCTGGAGCGCCCCGGAGAGAATCGCTTCCTTCAGTTCGCCGTACACGGCGTCGGCCTTCGAATGCGCCCCCTTCGCCAATTCCCTCCCCGTCATTTGCGAGCCCAAGGTCAAGAAGAGCCCAAGGTCGAGAGCCGCGTGAAACGCTTCGCCTGTTCCCACTAACATGTTAGAGGCTAGAGAGACAGCGCGGCCCCGTCAATCCTCCGAACGCCGCGTCGAGGGAGCGCCAATGCCGATGCTCGAGCTGCACGAGGAGACGACGCTGCCCGCGGATCGCTTCGCCGGGGTGCTCGCGGCGCGCGTCTGGCGCCCCGACGTCGACGGCCCTTCGGTGGTCGCGGTGAGGGAGAGCGGCGTCTTCGACGTGAGCGTCGCGTTCCCGACCATGCGCGACCTTTGCGAGGCGCCCTCGCCGGCCGAGGCGCTGCGCAAGGCGGATGGTCCGCGCCTCGGCGCGCTTGGCGAGATTCTCGCCCATACCCCGCGCGACAGGCGCGGTTCCGGCGCCCCGCATCTGATTGCGCCGATCGACCTGCAGGCGATCAAGGCGGCCGGCGTCACTTTCGCGCAGTCGCTGCTCGAGCGCGTGATCGAAGAGCGCGCGCGGGGCAGCCGCGAAGGCGCGGCGAAGGCGCGCGAGGAGATCGTCAAGGCGCTGGGCGACGATTTGAGCAGTCTGAAACCCGGCTCGCCCGCGGCGATGCGGCTCAAGGATGCGCTGGTCAAGGCCGGCGCGTGGTCGCAATATCTGGAGGTCGGCGTCGGACCGGACGCGGAAGTGTTCACCAAGAGCCAGCCGATGTCGGCGGTCGGGACCGGCGACGACGCCGGCTTCCACGGCGCCTCGCTCTGGAACAACCCCGAGCCCGAGGTCGCGCTCGCGGTCGCCTCGACCGGCGCGATCGTCGGCGCGACGCTCGCCAACGACGTCAACCTGCGCGATTTCGAGGGGCGCTCGGCGCTGCTGCTCGGCAAGGCGAAGGACCAGAACGCGAGCTGCGCCATCGGCCCATTCCTGCGCTTCTTCGATGCGACCTTCACGCTCGACGATGTTCGTAAGGCGACGGTTTCGCTCATGGTCGAGGGCGAGGATGGCTTCAGGCTCGAGGGCGGCTCGTCGATGGCCAGGATCAGCCGCGATCCGGGCGATCTCGCGGGCCAGACGGTCGGCGCGAACCATGCCTATCCGGACGGGTTCGTCCTTTTGCTCGGGACGATGTTCGCGCCGGTGGCCGATCGCGGCGAAAAGGGGATGGGTTTCACGCACAAGAGCGGCGATATCGTCACGATCGGCGCGGAGAAGCTCGGCCGGCTCGTCAATCGCATGCGCCCGTGCGAAGAGTGCGAGCGCTGGACCTTCGGCGCTGGCGCTCTTATGCGCAATCTCGCAAAGCGGGGCTTGATCTAAGCGGCTCAGGCGCTGAAATTCGGTCGACAACTTAGGAACGGAGCCATGGGCGCGCACCAGAACTATATCGCCGGAGAATGGGTTGACGGCGCGACGGTCACTCGCAACATCAACCCGTCGAACACGGGCGACCTCGTCGGCGAATACGCGCAAGCCGACGCCGCGCAGACGAACGCGGCGATCGAGGCCGCTCATGCGGCGTTTCCCTCATGGTCGCGGACAACGCCGCAGGAGCGCCACGACATCCTGATGCGCGCCGCGACGGAAATCTTCGCCCGCCGCGAGGAGCTCGGGCGCCTGCTCGCGCGTGAGGAGGGTAAGACGCTGCCCGAGGGGATCGGCGAAGCGGGCAGGGCTGGGCAGATCTTCGACTTCTTCGCCGGTGAGGCGCTCAGGATTCCGGGCGAGAAATTCGCGAGCGTCAGGCCGAACGTCGACATCGAGGTGACGCGCGAGCCGCTCGGGGTGATCGGAATCATCGCGCCCTGGAACTTCCCGATCGCCATCCCCGCCTGGAAGATCGCGCCAGCGCTGGCCTTCGGCAACACCGTCGTGTTCAAGCCCGCCGACCTGGTCCCCGGCTCCGCTCACGCGCTCGCCGAAATCATCGTGCGCGCGGGCGCGCCCAAGGGGGTCTTCAATCTCACGATGGGCCGCGGCTCGGTGGTCGGGCAGGCGATCCTCGATCACAAAAAAGTCGACGCCGTCACCTTCACCGGCTCGGTCGCCACCGGGACCAAGGTTGCGGCTGCCTGCGCCAAGGCCATGCGCCGCTTCCAGCTCGAAATGGGGGGAAAAAATCCGCTCGTCGTTCTCGCCGACGCCGACCTCAAGACCGCGGTCGAGTGCGCGGTCAACGGCGCCTATTTCTCGACCGGCCAGCGGTGCACCGCCTCGTCGCGCCTGATCGTCGAGGAGCCGGTCTACAAGCGCTTCGCCGACGCGCTCATCGAGCGGATGCGCGCGCTGGTCGTCGACGACGCGCTGAAAGCGGGAACCCATATCGGGCCGGCGGTCGACGAAACGCAGCTCGAGCAGGATCTCTCCTATATCGCGATCGGCCAGAAGGACGGCGCGAAGCTGGCGCTCGGCGGCCAGCGGCTCAACCGGGCGACGCCCGGATTCTACATGGCGCCCGCTCTCTTCCTCGACGCCGACAATGCGATGCGCATTTCGCGCGAGGAAATCTTCGGCCCCGTTTCCGCGATGATCCCGGCGCGCGACTATGAGCACGCGCTCGCGATCGCCAACGACACCGAGTTCGGCCTCTGTGCCGGCATCTGCACCACGAGCCTCAAGCACGCCTCGCATTTCAAGCGCAACGCCGAGGTTGGCATGACGATGGTCAATCTGCCGACGGCGGGCGTCGACTATCACGCGCCGTTCGGCGGGCGAAAGGCTTCGAACCTCGGCCCGCGCGAGCAGGGACGCTACGCGGTGGAATTCTAT
>DATGHB010000146.1:0-7040 GCA_035308265.1 Roseiarcus sp. | reverse complement strand
GCGCGTTCCCGGCGCGCTCGGAATCCATGTCGAGGGGCCGTTCATCGACATGAGACGCAAAGGTGCGCATCCGCCCGCGTTCATCCGCCCGATGAGCGAAGAGGACGCCGATGCGCTGATCGCCGCGCGCGCCGGCGTGATGGTCGTGACGCTCGCGCCTGTCTCGGTCCCGCTCGAGCGAATCGCGCGTCTGGCGCAGGCCGGGATCGTGGTCAGCCTTGGTCATTCGGACGCGAGCGCTGAGGAGGCGCAAAGCGTCTTCGACGCCGGGGCCAGCGCTGTCACCCATCTCTATAACGCGATGAGCCAGCTTTGCTCGCGCGCGCCTGGCGTGGTCGGCGCGGCGCTCGCGGACAAGCGCGTCGTCTGCGGCCTGATCGCCGACGGCGAGCACGCCCAGGCCGCGGCCTATCGCTCAGCCATCGCCGCCAAGGGCGCGCGCGGAATCGCGCTCGTGTCCGACGCCATGCCGCCCGCCGCCGGCGGACCGGACGCTTTCGAGCTCCAGGGACGTCGGATAAGACGCCTCGGCAATAAGCTCGTCACCGACAATGGCACGCTCGCCGGCGCCGCGATCACCATGCGCGACGCTGTCGCTTATGTCGTCCACAAGCTCGGCCTTCCGCTCGCCGACGCCCTTATGATGGCGACGCTGACCCCGGCGCGTCTTTTGCGCGTCGACGACCGGATCGGACGACTCAAGCCCGGCCACAGAGCCGACCTCGTGCATCTGACCGACGATCTTCAGGTGGCCGAGGCATGGTCGGGCGGCCGGCGGCTCGCCGAGGTCGACGCGGCCGCGTGATCTCCCGCAGCCCACGAAAAACCACGCGCGCGCCGTCGATCTTCGTACTATAATTCCGGTCGAACGGACGGGAACTCCGAGCCAGAGGCGAGGCCGGGGAGAGCAGGCTGAGCGGATTCTTGCGGACCTGTTTGTGCCGCGTCGCGTTAAAATGAGCTTCTGATTTCCCGCCTAAATCTCGGGGCAAGCCCTCATACCCTGAGCGGCATCAGCACGAAGAGCGCCGGCGCTCCGTCGCGATCCTGGATGAGGGTCGGCGAGCCCGGGTCGGCCAGACGGATCAGCGCGGTGTCGGACGACAACTGGCCGACGATGTCGAGCAGATAGCGGGCGTTGAAGCCGATATCGATTGGGGCCGAATCGTAGTCCGCCTCGATTTCTTCGCTGGCCGAGCCGGAATCGGGGTTGTTGACCGAGAGCGTCATCTTGCCCTCGGCGATCGCGAGCTTGATCGCGCGGCCGCGCTCGGACGATAGCGTCGCAACCCGATCCACCGCGTCCTTGAACGGATCCTTGTCGACGACAAGCCGCTTGTCGTTGCCGGTCGGAATGACGCGCGCATAATCGGGGAAGGTGCCGTCGATCAGCTTGGTGGTCAACACCACGTCGCCGAATTGGAAGCGCGCCTTGGCGGTCGAAATCTCGACTCCGACGTCTTGCGACAGGTCTTCCAGGAGCTTTTGCACTTCGCTCACCGCCTTGCGCGGAACAATGACCCCCGGAATGCCGACCGAGCCCGCCGGCGCTGGGATTTCGACGCGGGCGAGCCTGTGCCCGTCGGTCGCGACCGCGCGCAGCATCGCCGTCCCGCCGACATCGACGGCGTGGAGGAAAATGCCGTTGAGATAATACCGCGTCTCCTCGGTCGAAATCGCGAACTGGGTGTTCTCGATCAGCCCCTTGAGCTCGGCCGCCGGCAGCGTGAACCGATGGCTGAACTCGCCCGAGGTGAGATCGGGGAAGTCGGAGGCGGGCAGCGCCTGCAGGGTGAAGCGCGACCGGCCGGAGCGCAACACGAGCTGTCCCGTGTCGCCGGCCGTCTCGAGGCTCGCCTGCGCGCCCTCCGGGAGCTTGCGCACGATGTCGTAGATCACGTGCGCCGGAACGGTCGTCGCGCCATTCTGGGCGACGTCGGCGGCAACCTGCTCGGCAGCCTCGAGGTCGAGATCGGTGCTCTTCAGCGCGAGTTTGCCGTTTCCCGCTTCGATCAGCACGTTGGCGAGGATCGGGATGGTGTTGCGCCGCTCGACGATGCGATGCACGTGTCCAAGCGCCTTGAGCAGGGCCGAACGCTCGATGGTGACCTTCATCGCATGAAATCCCGAGGTGTCCCCGACGCCCGACGCGCCCATCAGGGGCGCGGACCTTGCCAAGCCGCGCCCCAGCGCGCAAGGGCGCCGAGGCGCGCCCTTCCCCCGTGTCCTCAGCGATTTTCGCTGGCTCGTCAATTCCGGCGTAAGCTTTACCGGCCCTTAAACCACGGGCCTTACGCTCCGGGACCCGGCGGGGCGCGTTTCGCCCGAGGCTCTCACGATCGGGGGGCCGGGAGCCGCCGCGAGCGGGATCAGCGATGTTCGGCCGGGGCCGCAAGAGAAACCGTGAGCGGATCGAGCCCAGCCTTAGTTGGCGCGGCGGCGGCTCCCGTGGCGGCGATCTTCGCGCCGACCCCGCCGACCGCCCGCCAGGCGCCCGCAACAGAAAGGCCGCCCCCTCGAAATCCGCCTCCCGCTCGAGGCGCGGCAGGCGGCGCCGCTCGCTCATCGGCCACCTCGCCTATTGGGGCCTCGTGCTCGCGGTCTGGGGCCTCATCGGGCTCGGCGCGCTCGTCGCCTATGAAGGCAGCCAGCTCCCGCCGATCGACCAGCTCGCGGTGCCCAGGCGCCCGCCCAACATCGCCATCCTCTCCGACGACGGCTCGCTGATCGCCAACCGAGGCGACACGGGCGGTCCGGCGGTCAGGCTCATCGACCTGCCGCCCTATCTGCCCAAGGCGTTCGTGGCCATCGAGGACAAGCGCTTCTACGACCATCACGGCGTCGATCCGATCGGAACTGCGCGCGCGCTTCTGCGCGATGTGACCGGCGGGGGAAGTATCGAGGGCGGCTCGACGCTCACCCAGCAGCTCGCCAAGAATCTGTTCCTGACCCGCGAGCGCACGATCTCGCGCAAGATTCAGGAGGCCATCCTGGCGTTCTGGCTCGAGCGCCGGTACTCGAAGGACCAGATCCTCGAACTCTATCTCAACCGCGTCTATTTTGGCTCGGGCGCGTATGGGGTCGAAGCGGCGGCGCAGAAATATTTCGGCAAGAGCGCCCGATTCGTGACGCTCTCGGAGGCCGCGCTTCTCGCGGGCCTGATGAAGTCGCCGAGCCGGCTCGCGCCCGACCGGAACCCGACCGGGGCCAATGAGCGCGCAGCCCAGGTCATCACCGCGATGGCCGAGCAGGGCCATATCACCGAGGCGATGGCCAAGCTCGCGCTCGCCAATCCCGCCGAGGTCAGGCGCGACAAGGGCGCAGGCTCGATCAACTACGCCGCCGACTACGTGATGGACGCCCTCAACGACACGCTTGGCGCGATCGACGAGGACATCGTGGTGACGACCACGATCAACCTCAAGATGCAGGCCGAGGCCGAGCGGGCGCTGACCGGCGAGCTCGACGCGAAAGGTGCAAAGTTCGGCGTCGGACAGGGCGCGCTGGTCGCGCTCGATCCGACGGGCGCGATCAAGGCGATGGTCGGGGGACGCAACTATGCCGACAGCCAGTTCAATCGCGCGGTCGCCGCCAAGCGCCAGCCCGGCTCGTCGTTCAAGCCGTTCGTCTATCTCGCGGCGCTGGAGAAGGGGCTCACTCCCTCGACCGTGCGCGACGACGCCCCGATCACGGTCAAGGGGTGGAGCCCGGAGAATTATTCGCGGGAATATTTCGGTCCCGTGACCCTCGCTAAGGCGCTGGCGCTGTCGCTCAATACGGTCGCAGTGCGCCTGGGGCTCGAAGTGGGCCCGAAGGCGGTGGCCGCGGTCGCCCACCGGCTCGGGATCACCTCCGACCTCGAACCCGTGCCCTCGATCGCGCTCGGCTCCTCGGCGGTGACGCCGCTCGAAATGGTCTCCGCCTACGCCGCCTTCGCCAATGGCGGCATCGGCGTTCAGCCCCATGCGATCGCGCGGGTGCGCACGGCCAACGGCAAGCTTCTCTATGCACGGCGCAACGCCAATTTCGGCCGCGTCATCGAGCCGCAATATGTGGCGATGATGAATGAGATGATGCAGGAGACGCTGCTCATCGGCACCGCCCGCAAGGCGGAACTGCCGGGCTGGCAGGCCGCCGGCAAGACCGGGACCAGCCAGGATTGGCGCGACGCCTGGTTCATCGGCTACACGACCTACCTCGTCGCCGGCGTCTGGCTCGGCAACGACGACAACTCGCCGACCAAGAAAGTTTCGGGCGGCAATCTGCCGGTCGAAATCTGGAGCCGGTTCATGAAGGCCGCGCACGAGGGCGTGCCGGTCGCTGGCCTGCCCATGGGGACGTGGCGCGGCGCGGAGGCTTCGAATGGCGGCGCTTCGCCAACGCCGCCGCTCGACCTCACCGGACTGCAGACGCCGAGCGGCGGACGCGGAGGGCGCGAGCCGCAGGCATCGCCTCCGCCGGACAGCTTCACGCCGCAAGCGAGGGCGGTCATCCCCCGAGGCGCGCCCGCTGGGGACGGAGCGCCGATCCCGCCCGCCGAGATCCCGAATTCCGCCCGCGGGGTGCGAGCGCGCGACAAGGGGCTCCTCGACAAGCTGTTCGGGACCTTGTGAGCGGGCGGCGCGCCGGGATTGCCCCGCCGCGTCGAGGGCGCCAATCTCAAGCCTCGCGAATTCCGTCTATGGAGCGATTGGTCCATGCCGAAGCGGGTTGTCATATGCGTGGCGTTGGTCTTGGGGCTTTGCGTCGCGAACGCGAACGCCGACACCCTGCCGCTGCCCGGCAACCTCACCGGATTCAGCACCCGCGACGGCGAGGTCTATTTTGCCGAGAGCGACGCACGCGAGGCCTATTTCCCACTCGCGGACAACTTCGTGACCCAGAAGACGCAGACTTACTGCGGCGTCGCCAGCATCGTGATGGTGCTGAACGCGCTTAGGGTTCCCGCGCCGGCGGTTCCCGAATATGCGCCCTACCGGACCTTCACCCAGGACAACGTGCTCGACGAGCGGACCGACGCCATCCTGCCGCGCGCAACCCTGGCGCGGCAGGGCATGACGCTCGATCAGCTCGGCGGAATCCTCGCCACGCAGCCGGTCAAGGCCGAGGTCCATCACGCCTCGGAGAGCTCAATCGACGAATTCCGCAAGCTGGCCAGCGCCTATCTCGGCGAGAGCGGCCACTTCGTCATCGTCAACTACCTGCGCAAGGCGCTCGGCGAAGAGACCGGCGGGCATATTTCGCCCCTCGCCGCCTACGACGCCAAGGCCGACCGCTTCCTCATCCTCGACGTCGCGCGCTACAAATATCCCCCGGTCTGGGTCGGGACCGCCGACCTGTTCGCCGCCATGAACACCCCCGACGCGGCGAACGACAACCAGAGCCGCGGCTTCGTGCTGGTGACGGCGCCGACGCTTCCATAGCGCCGCCGCCTTCCTTCATCTGGATTGGCGTTCTGGCGACGCCTCATCGCTTGCGTTACAGCTCGACCCCGCGCGTGCCCACGTCGATCGCGTAGACCGAGGTGCTGGCGCAGATGAAAAGCCGGTTGTGATGGTGGCCGCCGAAGCACAGGTTGGCGCCAACCTCCGGCGTCACGATCGCGCCGAGCGGCGTGCCGTCGGGAGCGAACACGCGCACGCCGTTCAACGCGTGGTTCGGCGACCAGCCGCCGGCCGCCCAGACGTTGCCGTCCTCATCGCAGCGGATGTCGTCGGCGATATAGGGCTGAGGCACGTCCTTGAAATCGTGCAGGAGCCGTCCGTTGGACAACTTCCCGTCGTCGCCAACGTCGTAAACGCGGATGATCGTTTGCTTGAAGGGGCCGCCCAGTGCGCCGGTGTCGGTGATATAGAGCTTCTTCTCGTCGGGCGAGAAGCAAAGCCCGTTCGGCATGCTGAAGTCGCCGGCGACGACATCCAGCTTTCCGCCCTTCGGATCGAGCCGGTAGACATTGCGCGGCAGCTCCGATTCGGCGCGGTTGCCCTCGTGGTCGCCGCCGATGCCGTAGCTCGGGTCGGTGAACCAGACCGTGTCGTCGGACTTGACGATCACGCCGTTCGGCGAGTTCAGCGGCTTGCCGTTATACTTGTCGGCGAGCACGGTGATCGTCCCGTCATACTCGGTGCGGGTGAGGCGGCGGGTGCCCTGTTCGCAGGAGACCAGACGGCCCTGGCGGTCGCGGGTGTTGCCGTTGGTGAAGTTGGACGGCTCGCGGAACACTTCCGTGTGGCCGGTCACGATGCTGTAGGCCATGATCCGGTTGTTCGGGATGTCGCTGAACAGCAGCCGTTGCTGGTCGGCGAACCATACCGGCCCCTCGGTCCAGATGCCGCCGGTCCAGATGCGCACCAGGCCAGTCGTGCCGGCGCTGTATTTGCCGAAGCGCGGGTCGAATATCTCGAACGCGGGATCGGGATAGATTGCGGTCGAGGGATCGTTCCAGTCCCGCGGCGGGGGCATTGTGCCTGGCGGGTCGGGAATGTTGGTCTGCGCTAAGACGGGTACGGCGGCTACTGATGATGCAGCCGCGACGGCGGCCGAACGCAGAAAATGGCGGCGATCCATATGCGTTTCCTCCTTATGCCGATTTTTGGCGGCCGCACAGTAATCACCGCCGGAACCGGCAGGCAAGACAATGAAGATATTGTCCCTGTCATATCAGGGCTTTGCCCTGCGCGATGGTCTCGCCGGGGCCGATCCCGTCGCGCGTCTCCCAAGATCGGGGCGCTCCCTCGCGCCCATCCGCAAGCGTTGCCCGGTTCGGGGATGCGCGACATTCCTATAATCCTGATTATTTCCGGCGCCCGCGGCGGGCCGCTCGGGAATGAACCCGACGGCCGGGCGGCTTCAGGGCGGCGCCTTCAAGAGACGACCGCGGCCGGGGGCCCGGCGATGGGCGCCGGCCTCATCGGCAAGCTCCACATTCAAGAGTGCATGTTGGCCGTCCCCAGGCCTGGCTCGCATCAGAGCGCCGATTGCGCGTCGCCATGTGGCCGCCGGCGCGGTAGCCGGCTCTCGGCGCCAGTCAGGCGGCCATG
>DATGHB010000145.1:0-3331 GCA_035308265.1 Roseiarcus sp. | reverse complement strand
GTGTTCGCCTATGCCGCGGCGCAGGTGAAGAACGCCATCGACGCGACGCACAAGCTCAACGGCGCCAATTACGTGCTGTGGGGCGGGCGCGAGGGCTATGAAACCCTGCTCAACACCGATCTTTCCCGCGAGCTCGACCAGCTCGGGCGTTTCCTCGCCATGGTCGTCGAGTACAAGCACAAGATCGGCTTCAAGGGGGTGATCCTGGTCGAGCCGAAGCCGCAGGAGCCGACCAAGCATCAGTATGATTTCGACGTCGCGACCGTGTTCGGCTTCCTCAAGCGGTTCGGGCTCGAAAAGGAGGTCAAGCTTAACATTGAAGTCGGCCACGCGGTGCTCGCCCATCATTCCTTCGAGCACGAAGTGGCGCTCGCCGCCACGCTTGGCCTGCTCGGCTCGGTCGACGCCAACCGCAACGACTACCAGTCCGGCTGGGACACCGATCAGTTCCCCAACAACGCGGCCGAGCTTGTGCCGGCGCTCTATTTCATCCTGAAGGCGGGCGGCCTCGGCGCCGGCGGCTTCAATTTCGACGCCAAGGTCCGCCGGCAGTCGATCGACCCGGCCGATCTCCTGCTCGGCCATATCGGTGGGATCGATGTCTGCGCGGCGGCGCTCATCGCGGCCGCGCGTCTGATCGAGGACGGCAAGTTCGACGCCGCCCGCGCCGAGCGCTACCGGGCTTGGGAGAAGCCCGCGGCGCAGGCGATGCTGCAGAAAGGCGCGACGCTCGAAGCGATCGCCGCGCGGGTCGCCAAGGAGAAGATCGAGCCGAAGCCGAAGTCGGGCCGGCAGGAATTCTGCGAGAACCTGCTCAACCGCTACCTGTGAGGCCTAAGCCGAAGGTTATGAGGGGACGTCGGATGGCTCGAGGCTGGGTCTTGGTCGGGCTCGTCGCATTGGCGCTGGGGACGCAAGCGCAAGCCCTCGCGGCGCAGCGGCCGCTCATCACCCGCGTCCACGGCATCGCGACGGGGCTCGCCGCCTGCTGGCGTCCGCCCCACGATAACGATCAGGTCACGGTGCGGGTGAGCTTCACCCGCGAAGGTGCCGTCATCGGCGAGCCGAGGATCGTCTTCGCGCGGTCGAGCGGCGGCCGGGCCGACGACGCCGCGCTAGCCCATTCCATGCGGGCGGCGATCCGTCATTGCGCGCCGCTCAATTTCTCCGCCGGGCTTGGCTCGGCGATCGCGGGCCAGGTTCTGGACATCCATTTCATCGGTCCGAGCCGGGCGACGATCGTGGCCCCGCCGTGACGAACTGGCGAGATACCTTCGGACGGAGTCGTCATCGCGAGGAGGCCGATAGGGCGTCGAAAGACGCCCGTCCTTTCGGACGGGCTATGGGCCGACGAGGGCGATCCAGGGGCCGTAAGGCGCGCGGCGACTCCTGGATCGCTTCGCTTGCGCTCGCGATGACGATCGCGGTTCGCCCGCGCTCCGGCGAAACCGTTCTCGTTCCTCGGCTGCCCGGTCACGGCGAAATGCTCTCAGATTGCACCCTTCGATTCACCCGATCTTCGCCTCTTGGCGAGAAGCTTCGGGGCCGGCGGCCCGCGAAAGCGCGACGCCCTTCCCGGAGGGGAAATGTTCGGGCGGGTGATCCTTGTCGTGATCGTAGGCGTCGTCGCGGCGTTGCTCGGCGCGTTTTCGCTGCTGGAGCGGCTGCCCGCGCGGGCGCCCGTCGCCCTCGCGCCCGCTCCGGCCGCGGTCGCGGCTGACGCGCCGGCGCCCGCGCCCGAGCCGCAACCGTCCGGCTATCGGGAAGCGTTCCTCAAGGCTGACGGACGCGGCCAGTACGCGGCCGGCGTGCTGGTGAACGGGCTGCCGGTCAACATGTTGGTCGACACTGGCGCGAGCGACGTCTTCGTCTCCGCTTCGACCGCCGCCCGGCTCGGGCTCGCCCCTTCCGGAGCGCGCAGGCGGGCGATCAGGACCGCCAACGGGGACTCGACTGCGACGCCCACGGTGCTCAACCATGTCAGCCTCGGCGGCCTCTTCATGAGCGACGTTGAGGCTTTGATCCTCACCCCCGAGGCGGGCGAAGTGAACCTGCTCGGGGAAAGCTTTCTCAAGCGCCTGATCAGCGTCGAGCAGCGCGGGGACATGCTGATCCTGCGGCAGTAGGCAGGGCTGGCTCGCCGCTATTGCGGGCTACACCTTGACCTGGAATTAGACATGGATCGACCACACCTGAACACCGCCGCGTTCGAATCCGGAGTGCCGCTCGTTACGAGGAAACTTCAAGCATTTGATCAGCGTCGAGCAGCGCTGATCCTGCGCCAGTAGGCTGGCTCGTTCAGGAGATGCGCACGAGGCGCGCCAATTCGAACGGAATATCATAACCGTCCCAGATGAAATCGAAGTCGAGCGCCGTTCCGATCGGCGCCCAGCGCGCGACGCCGGGCCCCGCGCGGGACGCGGCGACCTTTTCGATCTCGCCGCGCTCCCAGCCGAAATAGGTGATCGTCTGGTCGCGCTCGCGGATGAAGCTCGTGACCGCCGCGAGCGAGGAGATGAAGACCACGCTCAGGAAACCGCCGCCGACCCGTATCTCCTGCCGCTCCGGCGCGCTGGCCACGACGCTGGTCAGGTTGGTGTCCCGCCAGTTGACCGACGAGGTGCGCCCGGTCGCCGCGGCGTAGAACGCGGCGGTCATCTTGCCGATTGCGTGCCCGACATGGGCGCCGGGATCGTCCATCGTCCACTCAAGCGCGGAGGCTTCGAGGAGGCGCTTGACCGCCGGCCAATGCGCCCCGGCGTCGCCGACCACATAGAGCGCATGGGGGGACGAGCAGGCCATCTGGTCGAAGACGAACACGTCGTTGTGGAGCCTTTTGGCGAGCGCCTGAAGGGCCTTGTCGCTGATCTCGTCGAGCGCCGCGCCGCGGATGGTCGAGAACGAAAACCGGTCGCCGAACCAGATCGCCTTGCCGCCATTCCGCAAGGGCAGGGGGGCGAACAGCGCGACCTTCGCGTCGCCGCCCCAGACCACCCGCGCGTCGCTGAGAGCGGAGATTTTCGCTCCCAAGTCGCTCTCGGACGGGTAGTGAACGAAAGCTTGCGACTGGTCGCCTTGGGCTTCGAGGCGAGCGAGAAAGAGATCGACGATCGCGCGCATGGCGGCGCTGATCTCGTAGGGCAGGCGCACGATATTGGCGGCGCCGGCGAGATAGGCGAGCGCCCACGAGTAGAGGAAGATCGTCTCGACATTCTGCGGCGGCAGATGAAAGACGAGACCGCGCGGCCGCGCCAGCGTGTTCTCAGGGATTCGCGCTTTGAAACTCGCCGCGAGCTTTGAGAGCGCGGCGCGGCGGGTCCAGAAAGCGAAA
>DATGHB010000144.1:0-12318 GCA_035308265.1 Roseiarcus sp. | reverse complement strand
CGGGACTGGAATGAAGCGGACCTCCCGAATGGCTCATTTGAAGCGCCGGTCCCCGCCGCCCGGGGTCCATCGAAGCGAAGCCGAGCTTGACATTGATCGATAAGGGCCTCCCGCGCTAGGCTGGGCGATCGGCTGCCGCGGTCGTCGGCGAGGCAAGACGAAGGCGCGGGCGGGGCGCGCGCGGTCTGGAAGCGGGGGAACGGGAGGGCGCGCGAATGATGCGTGCAAACGGCCGGAGCGCAAAGCGCGCGGCTGGTCTCTTCGCGTTGACGGTGGCGATTGCCTTCGCGGCTGACCCGCTCGTCGCCGCGGCCCAGAATAATCCGGCGCCTGCCGCAGCGCCGGCTCCAGCGCTTGCGCCCGCCGCGGCGCCGGCTCACGCGGCTGCACCCCCGGCCGAGGCCGGACAGGCGCCCGCCAACAGCTCGTTCAGTCGCGAAGAACTCGAGAAGCTGCTCGCCCCGATCGCGCTCTATCCCGACCCGCTTCTTGCGCAAATGCTGCCGGCGAGCGCCTATCCGGTGCAGATCGTTCAGGCGCAGCGCTGGCTCGACAAGAACAAGGCCCTCGTCGCCAACAACGATTATTCCGGCATCGACAAGCAGGACTGGGACCCCGCGGTGAAGGCGCTCGCGCGCTTTCCTGACGTCATCAAGAAAATGAGCGACGATCTCGACTGGACGACTGACCTCGGCGACGCCGAAGTCAACCAGCCCCAGGACGTCGCCGACGTTATTCAGGCGCTGCGCGCCAAGGCGGAAAAGGCGGGAAACCTTAAGACGACCGATCAGCAGACGGTGGAGAAAGTGGCCCCGAGCGCCCCGCCGGCAGGGGCGGGCGCGCCTCAAGGCGCGGCGGCGGCGCCCGCGGCCGAGGCGAGCTATATCTCGATCCAGCCGACCGATCCGTCGACCGTCTATGTCCCGACCTACGACGACGCCGCAGTCTACCAGCCTTATACCGGGATCGCGCCTCTTCTCGGCTTCGGGGCGGGCGTCGCGGTCGGGGCCTTGTGGAACAACAACTACTGGAACTGGGGGACGGGCGCGATCTACCCGCCGGTCTGGGCCGGCTATTCGGGCTGGCGCGCGCCCTATGCCGGATGGAGGCCCGGGCAGCCGGTCTGCCCCGGCGGCCGGTGCGGCAATATCAACAACGGCAACATCAATGTCGGCAACAACGTCAACATCGGCAATGTGGGCAACAACGTGAGGCCCTGGCGGCCGAACAACAGCTATCGGCCGGGCATGGGCAGCAAGCCGGGGATCGGCGCCAGCCGTCCCGGCGGCCGGCCGGGCGGTATCGGCGGCGCCGGCCGGCCGGGCGGACCGGGAGGGCCCGGAGGGATCGGCGGCGCGGGCCGGCCTGGAGGGCCCGGAGGGATCGGCGGCGCGGGCCGACCGGGCGGACCAGGAGGGCCCGGAGGAATTGGCGGCGCGGGGCGCCCCGGCGGCGGTCAAGCGGCCAATCGTCCGGCCACGCGTCCGGCGGGCCGGCCCGGCGGCGCGGGTCAGGCGGCGAGGCCGGCGAACCGGCCCGCGCAGCGGCCCGCCAGCCGTCCTGCGGCAAGGCCCGGCATGAGCCGGCCAGGAAGCTCGGCGATGGGCGGAATGAGGATGGGCGGGGCCAACACGGCCTTCGCCAATCGCGGCGCGGTCAGCCGCGGCGGAATGCCGGGCGGCTTCGGCGGCGCCGGCATGCGCGGCGGAGGCGGCTTCGGCGGCGGCGGAAACTTCCGTGGCGGCGGGGGCGGCGGCGGGCGCGGCGGGGGCGGGCGCGGCGGGGGCGGGCGCCGCTCCGACATGCGCCTCAAGCACGACATCGTGCTGCTGGGGCGGCTCGACGACGGGCTCGGCTACTATCGCTTCGTCTACAACGGCGGCCATACCGCGTATGTCGGGGTGATGGCGCAGGAGGTCGAGACCGTGGCGCCGGAAGCGGTGATGCGCGGCGCGGACGGATTCCTGCGCGTTTCCTACGATCTGCTGGGATTGCCGTTCGAGACCTACGCGCAATGGGTCGCGGCCGGCGCGCATTTGCCGAGCGTCAGGCCGGCTGCGAAGTGAAGGTGAGGCCGCGGACGAGGACAACGACGATGACAATGAGGATCGGCGGCATTCTTGCGGCGGCCATCGTGATCGCCGCCTCGTCTCCAGCGCTCGCGCAAGCGACCTATCCCACACCGGAAGACGCGGTGAAGGACCTCGTCGATTCCGCAAAGGCCAGGACGCCGGGCTTCGGCGACCGAATTCTGGGCAAGGAGGGCGCGGCGCTGCTGAGATCGGGCGACGCCGACCAGGATGCGGAGAACCTCAAGGAGTTCAACGAGGCGGCGGCGGCTCTGACCGCGATCGACGACGGTCCCAGCGGCGAGAAAATCCTCCGCGTCGGCAGGAACGGCTGGACCCTGCCGCTGCCCCTGGTCAAGACCGACGCGGGCTGGCGCTTCGACGCGGCCAAGGGAAAGGAGGAAATGACCGATCGCCGGGTCGGCTACAACGAGCTCAGCGCCATTGAGGCGTGCAAGGAATTCGTCGCCGCCCAGGACGAATATTTCCGCCTCGACCGCGACAACAACGGGCTTCGCGAATACGCCCGCCGGTTCATCTCGACGCCCGGAACCCACGACGGCCTCTACTGGCCGCCGGAGAACCAAGCCGATCTCTCGCCGCTCGACGGATTCGCCGAGGACGCCGGTCTGGCCGCCCGTTCGGGCGAGAAGCCGGAGCCTTACAAGGGCTATTACTACCGCATTCTCACCGCGCAGGGGCCGGCGGCGCCGGGGGGCGCCTTTTCCTACCTCATCAACGGCCACATGATCGCGGGCTACGCGATGGTCGCCTGGCCGGCGGCTTACGGCGACAGCGGGGTGCAGACATTCATCTGCGGCGAGAACGGCGTTGTCTACCAGAAGGACCTCGGGCCGAACACCGCCGGCCTCGGCGCCTCGATGGCCCAGTTCAACCCCGACGCCACCTGGAAGGCCGTCGAGTAGCGCGAGCCCTCGCCCTCGCGCCCAGGATCAAATGCCCGCGTACCATTCGTAGCCGCGGTCCTCCCAGAATCCGCCGCGGCCGCGCGAGATCTTGGCGAAACCGTCGATCGCCTCGATGCGCATGACGTATTTGGCCATCTTGTAGCCGAGCTGCCGCTCGACCCTGAGTCTCAAGGGGGCGCCGTGCTCGACCTTGAGCGGCGCGTAGTTCATCTCGTAGGCAAGGATGGTCTGGGGATGAAAGGCGTCGATAAGGCCGATCGTCTCGTAATAGCGGCCGGTGTTGTCGAGCGTCTGCTCGAGCGTGTCGGCGCAGAAAAAGGCGATGTAGCGCGCCTCGCGCTTAAGGCCGGCCGCGGTCAGCAGCGCCGAGAGTTGGGCCCCCTTCCACTGGCCGATGCAGCTCCAGCCTTCGACGCAATCGTGCCGGGTGATCTGCGAGCGCGAGGGGAGCGCGCGCAGGTCGGCGAGCGAGAGCTTCATTGGCCGCTCGACCAGGCCGCCGACTTCGAGCTTCCAGTCCTTGAACCCGCCGTCGCGCAGCGCGACATAGGCGGGATCGTCGGGATCGATCGAGCCGTTCGGCTTGAAATAGGCCGAGATCGCGCCGGGCGGGAATTCCCTCGCCATCGCCGTCTGCGGCCCGAGCAGGGCGCGCTGAACGGCGTGGGTGAGCGCCTCGGCTTTGTCGAGAATATTGAGCGCCGTGGGCGAGCCCGCATCGAAGTCGCAGCCCGAAAGCGGCGCGGCGGCGGCGCCCACCCCGAGGCCAATGAGGAGCTTGCGGCGGGTGAGGCGCGCTCGCGCGGGGCGGATGAGAGATTCGTCGCTCATCGCCGGGCCTCCTTGATCCGATAGCGGCCGGTGATCATCGAGCGCATGTTGTTGATGGGGCCGGAGAGGACCACCATCACCAGATGCACGATCACGAACAGAACAAGGTAGGCCGCGAGCAGGAAATGCACCGCGCGCGCCGCCTGGCGCCCGTGGAACAGCGTGAGCAGCCACGGGAACGCCGCGTCGACCGCAGGCGACATGGTCAGGCCCGCGAGGATCAGGACCGGAAAGGCGATCACGACGCTGAGATAGGCGAGCTTCTGCAGCACATTGTAGCGCAGCGCCTCGTCGCCGGAGGGAAAGCGGAGCCGCAAATGATCGGCGACAGCGTGCGGGATTGCCCGCAAGTCGGCGAGGCTCGGCCAGAGGGCGCGGATGTGGCGGCTGAGGATGAGGTTGGCGAAATAGAGAAGCCCGTTGAGCACCAGAATCCAGGCGAAGAAGAAATGCCAGCGCCGTCCCATCGCCAGGTCCTGATAGGAGGGCAGGGTCGCCCAGGAGGGAAAGCCGCGCTCTTCGAGGTCCCCGTCGTCGCCGCGCGAGGCGCCGAGCACGCCCGTCGTGTCGAAGGCATGGCCAAAGATCGTCGTTACTCCGGCGGTCGGATTTCCACTGTCGTCCTCGCGCGCCGAAAGAGAGAAGAAGGGTTTTTGGAAATTGGTGGTCTGCCCCCAGGTCAGCAACGGGCTCGCGTTGAAGATCTGGAGTCCGCTCATGAGCAGCACGACGAAGCAAACCGCATTGACCCAGTGGCAGACGCGCACGAGGACGGAATGTCGGACGATGACCCGGGCGGCCGGCGCGGCGCGCGCGGGCAGGGCGGAAGAAATGGAGGTCAACGATCGGTCTCCAATGGCAGGTGAAGGCGTCGATCTTCACTACGTTCCGGTTTGGTCAGGCGTTTCGCGCGGGAAAAGTGATTTTTGTTGGGCGCCCTTTTTTGGCTTGGGCCTGAAACCTGGCTGGCGCCGCTCCGTATCCCATTCGCGCCGGTCGAAGGGACGACGCGGCGATCGGTTTGAACGATCAACGGAGAGAACCCATGAACGCCAGGATTCTGTGTTGCGCAGCCGCGCTCGCCGTAGGAGCCGCCCTCGCCGCGCCTCCTTTTGTCATCCCCGCCTTGGCCGAGATGACCAAGATGGTGGGCGGCGCGCCGATGTATCCGTCCAAGAACATCATCGAGAACGCGGTCAACTCCAGGGATCACACGACTCTCGTCGCCGCGGTCAAGGCCGCCGGCCTCGTCGACACGCTCGAAGGGGCCGGACCGTTCACGGTCTTCGCGCCGACCAACGAGGCCTTCGCCCGGTTGCCGAAGGGCGCCGTCGACACCCTGCTCAAGCCCGAAAACAAGCCGACGCTGACCTCGATCCTCACTTACCATGTGGTGCCGGGCCGGCTCACCGAAGCCGACATCGACGCCAAGATCAAGCAGGGCGGGGGCAAAGCGATGCTGAAGACCGTCGAGGGCGAGGACCTCACCTTCGAGCGCGGAAACGGCCATCTCTGGGTCATCGACGCCAAGGGCGACAAGGCCGAAGTGACGATCCCGAATGTGATGCAGTCGAATGGCGTCATCCAGGTGATCAACCGGGTGCTGCTGCCGAGCTGAGCATCTCCTCCTACGGCTCAATCGGCGAAGCGGCGGGCGGGCGCAACGAGCGTCCGCCCTTTTCGCGCGCCTTTAAGCGTGTCGATTTGCGCTGCGCCCATGCGCCATTTTAGGATGCCGGAATGACGATCCGGGGAGGGGCGCCGGCGGAGCGAACGCCGGCCGGGGCCGGAGACGATCTGAGTGATCTGTTGCGGCGGGTGGCGGCCCGCGACGCGGCGGCGTTTGCCGCGCTCTACCAACGGACAAGCGCGAAACTCTA
Organism: Roseiarcus sp.; assembly: GCA_035308265.1. GTDB lineage: Bacteria > Pseudomonadota > Alphaproteobacteria > Rhizobiales > Beijerinckiaceae > Roseiarcus. The sequence goes on along the minus strand of DATGHB010000144.1, from coordinate 6,609 downwards.
TGGCGTTGTCGCCCGTATCCTGACGAGAGGCGACGCGGCCGCCGACGTGCTTCAGGAGACTTTCGTGCGCATCTGGGAGCGAGCCGGCGATTTCGACCCCGTCAAAGGCTCAGCCCTTGCCTGGATGGCGACCATCGCCCGCAACCGCGCGCTCGACGAGGTGCGCCGCGTTCGTCCCGGATCGCTCGATGATCAGCCGGAGGGCTTCGAACCGACCGCGGACGAGGTCGATCCGCTCGCGGCGCGTGAACGCTCCGAGGGGCTCGCGGCGCTCATCGGCTGCCTCGAGAAACTGGATGAGGAGAAACGCGCGGTTCTCATGCTCGCTTATTATCGCGGCTTGAGCCGTGAGGCGCTCGCCAGGCGGTTCGGGCGGCCGGTCGCGACGATCAAGACCTGGCTGCATCGCAGCCTTGGCCAGCTCAGGGACTGCCTCGGGTCATGACGATTTCGCCCGACGACGACGACGCCGCGGCCGAATATGCGCTCGGCACGCTCGATCCGGGCGAGCGGGCGGCGCTGGCGGCGCGGCGGTTGCGCGAGCCCGAGCTCGACCAGGCGATCCGCGCCTGGGAGGCGAGGCTCGCGCCGCTCGCCGAGGCCGCGCCGGAGATCGAGCCGCCGCGCGACCTTCTGCCCGCGATCGAGGCGCGCATTCGCGGCGGGGCGGGGGAAGCGCCGGCGAACGCGGATTTTGTCGGTCTCAGGCGGAGCGTCGCGCTCTGGCGGACGACGGCGATCGCCGCGTCCCTCCTCGCCGCGGTGCTGGCGATCGGAATCGTTGGGCGCGAAATGACGCGGCGGTCGACCCCACGCGAATATGTGGCGATCCTGCAGAAGGATGCGGCTTCGCCGGCTATCGAGGTGACGGTCGATCTCGATAGGCAGGAGCTGACGGTTCGTCCGGTCGCGGCGCGCGCGCCGCCGGGCAAGGCATACGAACTCTGGATCATCGACGCGACGCTTGGCGCGCCGCGCTCGCTCGGCGTGATCGGCGAGGCCAGGAGCGCGGCGAGCCTTGCGGCTTACGATCCATCGGTGGTCGAGAATGCGACCTATGCGGTGACGGTCGAACCGCCGGGCGGTTCTCCGAGCGGCAAGCCGTCCGGGCCGCCGGTTTTCGTCGGCAAGCTGATTCCGGTCGGGCGTTGACGCTACGCGGAAGCTCCGCCTACTCGGGCGGCGGCCATTCTCGGCGGGAGTGTCTAATGTATAATTTATCCATACCGTGCTCTCTAAATTATATATGGGCAGAAATACGGAGATAGGTTCACGTATTCGTGAGGATATTCACCAAATTGTGAAGCTGCGTCATTGGATTGCCTTCAAATCGAACCTCTGTCGCCGGTCTGCCGCCAGAATAGTGTGCAAATGTTTATGCTCCAGCGTCGAGACGCCGATCGTCGAAATGCAACTGGCGGACAGGCGTGATGTCGACTGTTTGAGTCTTTCGATCATCTGCTGGAGCCCGCGCGCGATAGCGATCGTCTGCCGGGACTAAGCATAGGAGGTTATCCGATGAAGCATACGCTTATGGGACTTCTATTGGCAGGCGCGACCTGCGCTTTCGGTCTTGCAACTCCGGCCGTTGCGCAAGTGGCGGGCAATCCGGGCGATTTGCATTCCCCGACGGTCTACACCAGCGAGTATCGCGCCCAAACTTATGGTTACACTCCGGGCTCGGGCGGGCCGCTCGGGCCTCTCGGCGTGCTCGCCGCTCCAATCACGGCTCCCCTCGCCGCGATGTCGGGCGGCTTCGCAAGCGGCGGCGGGTGTGGGGTCAGCCAGGATTTCAACGGCCGGTACACCGCCCTCTGCGGCCTGTAGGCTTTTTCTCCCGCTTTCCCTCTGGCGTCGCCCGAAAGGGCGGCGCCAGTTTTTTCGCGCTGACGATATGGCCGGCGCTAGCCCGACGCCGGCGGAAGCGGAACCAATCACGTCCGCGAACGTTGGATTCGCAAACTTGGGTCCCGCGCATCGTTTGAGGCCCGGCGGCGGAGGCGTCGCCTCCCCCGAAGCGGAGGTCGCGCGCGGAAACAGGAGGATGTCATGAACAATGCATTCCTGGCCGTTGCTGCCGCGGGATTGGCTGGTCTCGGCGGATTTGGCTTGCATGCTCAAAGCGCTCAGAACCTGAACGCCCCGGACATGAGCCAAGAGGCGGGCGTTTTTACTCAATGGCTCAAACCCGATGCGCCCGAATGCGTTCCCGTCTCCAAGATCGGCTCGGTGTCGCGCCTGACCAAGCTCACCCCCGAGCAGTTCCAGTTCGTGCGGGCTCTCTATGTCGCGATTCCTCCGATTTCGCGGCAGCTTCCTCCAGGCGACAGCGCGGTCGTGGCGAGCGCCGAGGGCAAGGCGATGGTCGCGCTCGTCGCCGACGGCAAAGCGTGCGCGCGCTTTCTGGCCCCCGATTTCATCCTGTCGATGCTGGCCCAGGTCGGCAAAGGCGAGAACGGGACGATCGGAGAGCCGATCTGACGGGCGCGCTCCAGCGCGCTCCCCGAGGCGCGACTCCTGACGTCCGGAGTTCCGCGATGGCGCGCTCTATTGCCGGCCGCGCCGTTCCATCCTAAGCAGGCGAGAGCGGTCGAGTCGGGGGCGCTCCGCGCGGCCAGCGAGGCTTAAACCGCGCCATCAACGGCGCGGCCGACCGCGGGACCGGGGGGCGGCGAAATGCGAACCTTTGCGGCGCTTGCCGTCCTGGCCGGGCTCTGCGGAACGCCGGCGGCCGCCTCGGACCTGCCGGCGCCGGACCTGCCGACGAAGAAGCCGGCGCCGGAAATCGTCGCGCCCGCATTGCCGTCCAGTTGGCGCTTCGAGATCACAGGTTATGGCTGGGGGACGGACCTTTCCGGCCAGGCCGGAGTGGGGCCCTTTCCGAGTTCGCCCTTCTTCATCAATTTCCTCAAGTTGCTTGAGCATTTCGAGGGCGGATTGATGACCGCCATCACCGCCCGCAACGACACGTTCATCGCCGGCCTCGACGTGATTTTGGCGAGAGTCGGAACGGGGACCAATTTTGAAAACCCTGAGAGCGCGCTCTATGGCGCCCACGCGAACCTCACGCTGACCCTGGGGATCGCGACCGCTTTCGGGGGGGTGAGAATACCGGTCGGGCCGCCGAACCTGGAACTTTATGGCACGCTCGGCGCCCGGGGCGTCCACATCCATACCGCGCTTGATTTGTCGTTCCCAGTTACAGGTTTCGCGCCCCATTTCGGCCTGACCAAGAATTGGGCCGATCCGGTCGCCGGACTCGCCGCCCACTACGCGATCAACGACAAATGGTTCGTCAATTTCCTAGCTGACATGGGCGGTCTCGACAACAGCGCGACCGGCCAGGTTCTGGGTTCCGTCGGTTACAACTGGACGCCTTCGATCTCGACCACGCTCGGCTATCGCGCCCTCTATATGTATGATCGCGACATCAGCGGACCTTTCCGTGACTTCCGTTTTCAGTCCTGGATGTATGGGCCCTTCGCCGGCTTCAAATACGGCTTTTAGGCTGGCTTTTCACCACGCCTCGAAAGTCCGGGTCACGCGCTTGATGAAAGCGTCGCGCCGGGGAGCGGCGGTGAAGTTCATGTCATAGAGCGCGAGATATTCGAACCGGCCCCTGGGATCGATCAGGGCGCCGATGTTGTCGCGCACGAAACGCCGGGGCGGGTCGCCCTTCGCGGCGACGTCGCGCCGGCTTTCTCCGTAGGCGCACACCGCCGCCATGCGCCTGATGTGATGAAGATTGGGATGGAACAGCCCCGCCTCGTCGATGCGGAGCGCGACGCCCGGCAGGAACACGCGCTGGAAATATCCCTGCATGATCGCCGGCAGGCCGTCGAACCAGACCGGAAAGACCAGCACGAGCGCCTCGGCGGCGTTGAGCCGCTGAACGTAGGCCTCGACCTCGCGCGTGTTGGTCTTGGTGTCGACATAGGCGCGCATTTGTTCGGGCGACATGACGGGATCGAACCTCTCCGCATGGAGGTCGAGGTCGTCGACGCCATGTCCGCCTTTCCGCAAGATCTCGACGACGCGGGCGTGCAGCGCGGAGACGAAACTCGTTTCCAGGGGATGCGCGAAGACGACAAGGATGCGCAACGCTTCACGCTCCGGCCGGTTCGGCGCGTCGAGCCCGGGCCTCCTCGCCCCGTTCGGCGGCGACGAGAAATTCGAGGCGCGGAGGCGCGATCAGCATCTCCCCGATCTTTTCCTCGAGCACCCGGTCGGCGTTGGTGACCCGCTCGCGCAAATGCATGAGCTCGAGCCACGACTCGATGAGGTATGCCTCCTCGTATCGGCCGATGTCTCCGGCGTCCTCGAAGATTCCCCAGGCGAACGCACCGTCACGGCGGCGCTCGAACCCGAGCTCGTCGAGCGCGCGCAGGAAGGCGCCGCGGTCCTTCGGGTCGATCCGGTACTCGATCTTCACCAGGACCGGCCCGCGATCGTTGCCTATCTCCTCATAGGTCTCGGGCATGCTCCAATGCTGGGACGGCGAAAGGTCGAGCGCCGCCCCCTGGCTCAGCTTCCAGCGCCAGGTGAGGGGGATGGCGGCGAGCGCGCCCAGGGCGGCGATGAGGAGCGCGGCCGAGAGGCCGGCTTTCACGGCGAGCTCGCCCCATGCCGCGCTGAATATGGTCATCGTCCCGTAGATGACGGTCAGGAACACCGCCAGGCCCCGGCCGCGCACCCAGTCGGGCAGGACATTCTGGGCCGACGTGTAGAGGCAGGTCAGGTTGTTGACCCACGCGATTCCGGCCGCCAGGCAGGCGCAAAGCGCGATGGGAAGCTCGTCGGCGGAAGCGAATATGGCGAGCGACAGGGCGGTCAGAACCGTTCCGGCGGCGATGAGCCGGTCTGGGCCGAACCGCCGGAGCAGCTTGTCATGCCCGAGCGATCCGAGGATCGCTCCGACGCTGACCGCGCTCAAGAGGAGACCGTAGTGCTCCGCGCCCTGGCCGGTCCGCCTGGCGATCAACGGCAAAAGGCTCCAGTAGGCCGCGGTGAACGGATAGATCGCAATGGTTCTGACCAGCGTCGCCCAAAGCAGGCGATTGTTGGCCGCGTGCCTGAGGCCGGTGCGCAGCGCGCTGCTCAATCTTTCGGCGGGCAGCGACGTCCCCCGCCGCGGCGGCGCGCGCCACCAGAGGAGCGCCGCGATCACCACGAGATTGGCGGCGGCGAAAATCCAAAAGGGCGCGGCCGCGCCCGCTTTCATGATGATCAGGGCGCCGAGCATCGGGCCGATCGTGCGGCTGAGATTATAGCTGACGCTATGGGCGGCGATGGCTCCCGGAATCAGAGGCTTCGGCACCAGTTGCGGCACGATCGACAACCACGCCGGAATATTGAGGGACCAGGCCGCGCTGAGCACGAACGTCGTCACCAGCAGCACCAGCGGCGAGGCGATATGGAACGAGACCACGGCGGCGAAAACCGCCATCAGCGCGACAATGGCTGAGGAGACGCCGATGATCGTCCGGCGCGGGTCGATGATGTCGGCGATGGCGCCTGCGGGAAGGGTGAACAGGAAAATCGGCAGCGTCGTCACGGTGTGGAGCAGCGACACGTCGAGCGGATTGAGGTCGAGCGTCGTCATCAGCCAGCCCGACGCGGTGTCGTACATCGCGATGCCGAGCATCCCGCAGGTGCTCGCCGCCCAGATGATCGCGAACGTCGGATGGGCGAAGGCGCCGAGCATCGACGCGGGCCGCGGCGGGGCCTCTTGTCTGGAGCGAAGGACCATCTTCAAACCGCCATCGTCAAACCGCTCGGGGGGCCGCACGCTCGCCCACGGCCAATTGGCATGACCTGAGAGTGCATTGAAGGGATCGCCAACCGATTCTCCATGAGGCGAAGAACGGTCGCCTGCCAGACGCCAGGGAGGAAGGGCGCAATCCTAGAGCAAAACGGGTTCAGATTGAATCGGCGTTTCGGCGCTTTTGATTGGCGCGGCGTTTTCGGGAAAAAGCCGCGCTCACTTTTGCGAGACCGCGCAAGCGCGGGAACCGCGCGCCACGCGGCCATCAATCCAAAAACTCCCGATAAAGCAGCGCTTTTGCCTTGCGTTCACGCGAGGCGTGGCGGCTTAGCCACATCCTCCCCAGAAAGGGCTGCCTTGAAACCTCCACCCTTGTTCGCCATTTGAGCGCTGCCGCGGAAGAGGTGTCGGCCTTCCGGTTCCCGCGCTTGCGATGGGGTTTTCTTGTCCAGCGAGTCCAGCATCAGCTCGGACGCGCCCACAGGCCGGGCCTGGCGGTGGGGCGTTTTCGGCAATCTGGCGTTCACCGTCATCCTGATCGCGAATTCGGCGTCGAACGTCGGGTTCGCGTTGTTCGACATGTCGTCGAACTGGCTCATGACGTCTCTCAATCCCGATCCAATGATGGTCTCGGCGGTCCAGATCGCGACCACGCTGCCGATGTTTCTCCTGACCCTGCCGGCCGGCGTCCTGACCGACATCATCGACGCGCGCCGGCTCCTGATCGGCGCGCAGCTTGCCGTTACCGCGGTGTCGATCGTCTTCAGTGCGGTGGTCGCCTTGCATTTGGCGACGCCGGCGGTGCTGCTTGCGACGGCGTTCTGCCTCGGCGGGACTGGGGCGCT
>DATGHB010000143.1:0-2190 GCA_035308265.1 Roseiarcus sp. | reverse complement strand
GCTGAGGCGCCGTCCCGATCTGCCGCGCCATATGTCCGGTGGCATCGACAACCCGCTCGGCGCCCGCGCGATGTACCTGGCCGGCACGCTCTATCGCATCCATGGCTCCAACGAGCCGGACACGATCGGCCAGGCGGTCTCCTCCGGCTGCATCCGAATGACAAACCAAGACGTGACCGATCTCTACGAGCGGGCCCGCGTCGGCGCCAAGGTCGTCGTGCTGCGCTGAACTGCCCGTTGGGCCCCCGAGTTTGCAGACGCGGTCGCTGACCTAAGGGAGTCACACTTCTCTGAGCATCTCCCACCCCTCCCGGATGGCGTCGAAGCGGACGAGGCCGCGAGCCATGGTTATCGGGCCGGCGGGCTTGTAGCCATGGCCGTCGTATCCGTCCCAGCCGCCCAATCGCCCTACGACCCAGGAAAGGCGCGCCAAGGTTCCTCTGGCGTGCGGATTTTTCAACTTGGCGGTCTTCCCCTCGAGCTTGGCGGTGAGGGCTTCGACCAGCGGTTCGGCGGTCTCGTCGATGGCGTCGCTGAGCTTCTGGCCCGTAGTCCCGGAGCGGGCATAGACCAGTTGCATCGTGCGCAATGCGGCGATCAGCACTGCGAGGATGAGCTTGGCCATGACCTGCGGGGTCTCGATCTGGCTCTGCTCCAGATCGAAGCCCTGGCTCTTCATGGTTCGGAACACCTGCTCGATCGTCCAGCGCGCCCGATACCAGGAGACGATCCGCAAGGCGTCTTCGAGGCTCGCCACCGCATGCGTCGTCAAGAGAATCCACAGGATCGGCTCGACGCCCTCCGGCGGATCGACCTCTTCGACCCGAACCGCGCGGAGTTTGACCGACGGCGGCAGCCGTTTGACTTGATAGCCCCAGCGCGGCCGCGGGATTTCGATCTCTCGCCAGCTCACGCGGGTCTTCGCGATGCGGGCGGGCTGGCCTGCCTTCGCGGGGATGGAGATTTGCCGCCCCTCGACATGGGGCGCCGCCGCCATCGCCGCGAACAACTTGGAACCGCCGCACAGGACGCGGTCGTGATCGGCGCGCCCGAGCAGATGGACGTGAGCCGAGCGGGGCGCGGCGTATTTCTCATAGATGTCGCCCTCGCGATCATCGATGAGGGTCACCATCGCCGCTTCCTGCAGCGCGAGGTCCGCCGCCCGCAGACCCCCGATCCAGCGCCCGGATTCCTTGGTCTCGATCGCGCGCGGGCGCCTGCGCTCGGCCTCTCTCTTCTTGCGCCCGCCCGGAGGCGCCTTCTTGCGACTGTAGATGTTGGCGTCCGCGAGCCCGATGATGCCGCCCGCATGGCCCACTTGCCGAGGATCGCCGTCGCCCGCGTCCACCACGATCACCGGATGCAGAAAAAGCCCGATGTCGCGGCCGTTGCCGACCACGCCGAAGCCTCGCTTGCTCCCCTTGTGCCCGGAGAAATTGAGCTCCGTCGTGTCCTGGATCGCCAGTACGTGCCGCCCCCGCGCCGCAACGGCCGTATGATCGGCGGCGGTCGAGAGCATGATCTCGCGCGTTACCGCCTCGTTGTGCAGAAAGCGCCGATAGCCCTCCGTCGTCGCCCTGTCGCCGCCGAGCCGCCGCAGGCAAGCCGTGCGCTTGGCCGTGAGCGCCGCCAGAAAATCTGCCCCCTTTTTTTGAGCCGTTCGTCGCCGAACTGCCCCAAATCCGTCATGCCTTGCATTGCGCGTCCTTCCGCGAATCACTCGTCAGGCAGGACGGAATCCGAGAATCACAAAAATAGCGAGAAAAAAGAAGTGTGTATCGATTAGGTCAGCGACCGCGCAGGCTCCGCTTGGCTGACACTCGGAAAATGAGGCGCTCGGCGACGGCCGCGCTCAGCGAGCGCGGCTACAACTTCGCGGTTCAGTCCAGCTCTTCGAGCAGCGTCGCCATCAAGGCGACGCGCGGTTCGAGCTGGCGCCAGAGAATATGCTCGTGGCTGGCATGGGCGCCCGCGCCTGGGCAGCCGAGCCCGTCGAGGGTCGGCACGCCGAGAGCGGCCGTGAAATTTCCATCCGAGCCGCCGCCCCGGTGCTGCTTGCCGATCTCGAGACTGAGGGGCGCCGCGAGCTCGCGGACCCGTCGATAGAGCGCGAGCCCGGCGGCGCTTTCCGCAAACGGCGGGCGGTTCATGCCTCCAGTTACGGTCAGACGGCAGCGTGGGTCGACAGGC
>DATGHB010000142.1:0-8113 GCA_035308265.1 Roseiarcus sp. | reverse complement strand
GGCGCGGCGACGCCTAAGGTCATCGCGGAGAAGAATTCGGGCTCGGGGTCGCCGTTCTGGATTTCGAGCCCGCCCCAGTCGATGGTCGCGCCGTCGAGGCGGGGCGGGGTTCCGGTCTTGAGCCGCCCGAGCGAAAAGCCTGCCTGATCAAGGCTTCGGGCGAGCGAGAGCGAGGGCGGATCGCCGAAGCGCCCCGCCGGGGTGCGCTCCTCTCCGAGGTGGATCACGCCGCGCAGGAACGTGCCGGTGGTGAGGACGACCGCCCGGCAGCGAAGCGCGCGGCCGTCGGCGAGCTCAATTCCAGCGACCGCGCCGGCATCGGAGAGGATCTTCGCCGCTTCGCCTTCGACGACAGTCAGGTTCGGCGTATTGGCGACAAGCGCCTGCATGGCCCGCCGGTAGAGCTTTCGGTCGGCCTGGGCGCGCGGTCCCTGGACGGCGGGGCCCTTGCGGCGGTTGAGGACGCGGAACTGGATGGCGGCGGCGTCGGCGGCGCGGCCCATGACCCCGTCCAGCGCGTCGATCTCGCGTACCAGATGGCCCTTGCCCAGGCCGCCGATGGCAGGGTTGCACGACATTTCGCCGATTCTCGCGAAGAGGTGGGTGACCAGCGCCGTCCTTGCGCCTGAGCGCGCCGCCGCCGTGGCGGCCTCGCAACCCGCGTGTCCGCCGCCGATGACAACGACGTGAAAGTTCATTGACGAGCGCCAACCTGTTTCACGTGAAACACCTCAACTGCCCGGATCTCAGCCCTCGCCCTGAGGCGCCGCGAAGCCGCCTCGAAGGGGCGCTCCCGAAGACGCCAAGGGCGATGTCCGCCTGTCTGCCGCCCTCTGGATCATCCTTCGAGACACGCCGCCTTCCGCGGCGTTCCTCAGGATGAGGTCTGCTCTTCCCTATTTTCCAACGCACAGTCGGGCGAATATTTCCCCAAGCACCTCTTCGACGCTGATCCTCCCGACCACGCGGTCCATCGCGCCGGCCGCGCGGCGAAGATCCTCAGCGATCAGTTCCGGTTCCGTGGCCTGCGGCGCGAGCGCCGCGTCGAGCGCGTCACGCGCGTCCAAAAAAGCGCGCCGGTGCCGCTCAAGCGTCAACAACGCCGGTTCGCTCGACGCCATGCGCTCTTCGGCCAATTCCGCAATGACGTCAAGCAAGCGATCGACCCCAGCTCCGGTTTTCGCCGAAATGGCCAATCCTCCAGGAGTTGCCGCCGTCCCCTGCGGGGAACCGGCCTCAAGGTCGATCTTGGTTCGCACGGTCAAGATCGGAGAAGAAAGGCCCGGCGCCTCGCCTCCCGAACCGTCGTTCAGCCACAAGGTCAGGTCCGCGGCTTCCGCCCGGCGGCGGGCGCGCGCGACCCCCTCCCGTTCAATCGGATCGCCGCTCTCGCGGATGCCCGCCGTGTCGACCAGGATGACCGGATAGCCGCGAAGGTCGAGAAACACCTCGATCAGGTCGCGCGTCGTTCCGGGGATCGCCGAAACGATCGCGACATCGCGGCCGGCAAGCGCGTTCATCAGCGTCGATTTGCCGGCATTGGGCGGGCCGGCGATCACCACAGTGAAGCCGTCGCGCAGGCGCTGGGCCTTGTCCGCGGTCAAGAGCGCCCGGTCGATCCGACCGATTGCCGCCCGCGCCGCGTCCTTGACCGTACGAAGCGTGAACTCCGAGGAATCCTCGACGTCGGAAAAGTCGATTTGGGTCTCGACCGCCGCCATCGCGTCGAGAAGGCTCGCCCGGATCGCCTCGCATTCGCGGCCGAGCGCGCCGCCCGCGATCCGCTGGGCCTGGCGCCGCTGGGCCTCGGTCTCGGCTTCCACCAGATCGGCGAGCCCCTCGGCCTCGGAAAGATCGATCTTGCCGTTCATGAAGGCGCGCCAGGCGAATTCCCCGGGCTCGGCGAGCCTCATGCCGGGAATGAGCGCGAGCGCCTTGACCAGCGCCGCGACCACGGCGCGGCCGCCGGTGACGCCGATTTCCGCCATTTCCTCGCCGGTGAAGCTGCGCGGCGCCTGGAAGCGGGTGATGAGGCCTCGGTCGAGCGGTTCGCGGGAGTGCGGATGCCGCAGCGTCCGCAAGATGGCGCGGCGGTCCGGAAACTCGGCGCCCGGAGCAATCGCCGCGAGCGCCTCTGCGCAGTCCGGGCCGGAGATTCGCAAGACCGCGATCGCCGCCCGGCCGGCCCCGGAGGCGGGGGCGAAGATCGTATCGTGCTCGTTTGCGAACATGGGCCGGCCGCCATCCGACGCGAGCGGCTAAGGGCCGTGGCGATTCTGATGAATCGCCAAGAGCGCTAATAATTTCCGGTTTTCCTGGCGTGGCGTCGCGGCGGCTGCTCCAGCCGAAAAGAGCCGCCGGCGACCCGGCCGGTCAGTTCTTCGCCGGCCCGGAAGCGGCTGGCGGCGGCGCTTCGCTGACCTCGCCGCCCGGACGAGCGGGCGGGGGCTGCTTCCATTGGGGCGTGCACACGACATACTGGTCCGCGATCGCCTCGTGATCGCCCTCTTTCTCGCGCTGGAAGTAGAGATAGCAGATCGAGAGCGCCCCGGTGCGATAGTCGACGCGGAACACGCCGCCTTCCTGCTCGTGACGGGTGGCGACGAGCCCATAGTCGCCCGGGTCCTGCTTGGTCGCGCCGTCACCGCTGCGATAGCAGTTGGTGACGCCGAACGCGCCCGGGCCGACGTCGGTCCGGCCGGGATTGTGGGCGAACTGGCAGGCGATGACGTCGCCGGTCAGTTTGTCCACCCGATAGACCAGTGAGAGATTGATCTGCGGCGCGGCGAGGAACTCGTATTGGGCCGCCTCGGCGCCGGTCGTGAGAGATAAGGCCGCGATCGCCGTCAATCCCCATACCGAAGCCTTCACCGCCATTGCCGACCTCCGCGAATCACCCGAGGTCAAGCTGGCGCCGGTCCTCTTCATAAAGCGTTAACGTTAAGTTTGGCCTCAAGCGCGCCGGCATGCGAGGGAAGGGCGGGCAAAACTTCAGTCCACGAGCGCCTGATAGACGAGCGCCTTGAACATCTTGCGGTAATAGGCGCGTATTGGGCTCGGGGCCTGGGTCATGTAGACGCCGACAAGCTCTTCCTGGGGATCGACCCAGAAAAAGGTGCCTGCGTAACCTGCCCACATGAATTCGCCCGCCGAGCCGGGCACGCCGGCTATGCCGTCGCCCTGGCGTACGGCAAAGCCAAGGCCGAAAGTGTAGCCCTGAGTCCCCAGCAGAAGCTCGCCCGGCTGGAACGGCGCGGCGATGCGGGCGCCCAGATGGTCCGACGTCATCAGCTTGACGGTCGAGCGGCTCAGGACCCGCTCGCCGTCAAGCTCGCCGCCATTCAGGAGCATCTGGCCGAACCGCAGATAGTCCATCGCGGTCGAAACCCCGCCGGCGCCGCCGGAATCATTCTTCGGCTCCGCCGACACATCAAGCAGGCTCGCCTTCAGGCCTGAAACAGGATCGACCGGCAGCGGCTCAGCGAGGCGCGCAATCTTCGACGGCGGGACCCAGAAGCCCGTGTCCGCCATTTTGAGCGGCTTGAACAGGCGTTCGTCCATGAACACGGCAAGCCGCTCGCCCGACGCCGCCTCGATCACGCGGCCGAGAACATCGACGGCCATGCTGTATTCCCAGGTCGTGCCCGGCTGGTGGATGAGGGGGATCCTTGCGATCCGAGCGACTTCCTCGGCCGGCGTCATGTCCCGGGAGTCGAACTCATGCACGCCCGGCTGCGAGAACATCGCCTCGACGTAGGCTGCCTTCACCGGTTCGTTCGTGGTGATCTCGGCGTAGGCAAGGCCCGCGCTATGGCGCAGGAGGTCCTGCACGGTGATCGGTCTCGCCGCAGGCACATTCGTGTAGGTGGTCTTGCCATCGGCGTCCGTGCTCGCCACGCTGACCTGCATGTCTTTGAAGGCCGGCAGGAATTTGGAGACGGGATCGGTGAGCTGGATGACGCCGTCTTCCACCAGCATCATCGCCGCGACCGAGACAAACGGCTTGGTCATGGAATAGATGCGGAAGATCGAATCGAGCTTCATCGGCGTTTGCTCAGCCATGTCCTGGAAGCCGATGGCGTCCGAATAGACGATCTTCCCCTTGCGGGCGACCATGACCACGGCGCCCGGCAGCCTGCCGGCGGCAACCTCCTTTTTGAGCGCCGTGGTGATGCGCCCAAGACGCTCCACCGACATGCCGGCCTGTTCCGCCGGCGCCGTTGCGAGGGGCTGGAGTTCGCGCGCCGAAACTGGCGGCGCCGCTGTCGTAGCCAGCATCGCAGCCAGCGCCGCTGTCGCCAGCATTTTCCACTTGCCCATGACGCTCCTCCCGGGACCGTTCTGCGAGTCCCAGCTTATCCGACGCCGTCGCTTTGGAACATGCTTATGGATAAAAATGGATCACGCTCGAATTGCGCGGGGTCGCCTTCGCCATCGTCGTCACGGGTTGAGGATTTCCTTGCTGGCGACCGTCGAGTCGGCGTTGAGGCGATAGACGAGCGGCACCCCGGTCGCGATCTCGAGCGCCGCGACGGCCTGAGGGGTGAGGCGGTCGAGCACCATGACCAGCGCGCGCAGGCTGTTGCCATGCGCCGCGACCAGCACGCGTTTTCCCCCGAGCACCGCGGGCAGGATCAACTGGCAATAATAGGGGAGCGCGCGGGCGACCGTGTCCTTGAGGCTTTCGCCGCCGGGGGGCTGAATGTCGTAGCTGCGCCGCCATTGGTGGACTTGGCTCTCGCCCCATTTCTTGCGGGCGTCGTCCTTGTTGAGCCCGACCAGATCGCCGTAGTCCCGTTCGTTGAGGGCCTGGTCGCGCTTTTCGGGCAGACCGTTCAGCCCCATTTCGCCGAGTGCGAGCGACAGCGTGCGTTGCGCGCGGATAAGCGCGGAAGTGAAGGCGAGATCGAAGCCGAGCCCGCGCGCCTTCATCCGGCGCCCCGCCTCCTTGGCTTCCTCGATTCCGGCGGGCGACAAATCCACGTCGCGCCATCCGGTGAACAGGTTCTTGAGATTCCATTCGCTCTGGCCGTGGCGCAACAGGACCAGGAGACGTTCGTCGGTCATCGAGACTTCGCCTTTACGTTCGAGGGCTGATGAGCGGCTTTACAGGCACGGCCTCATGCCGGACAAGCATGGCCTGATCGCGGCGCTCATTCCGAATGCGACTGTCGATGAGCGCCCGGGGCCAGAGCGGGTTTGAGCGGCGCGAGCCGCGGCCGGGCGACCGCCCGGATCCCGACCGGGCGATGGACCTGCTTGATCGCCTCGACGATATGGACGCCCGCGAAGGGCGCTCCAAGGGCCGCCCCGACCCGCTCGATCGCCGGCGCGGAGCGCATCATGAAGGGCCTGGCGACCGGTGGCGCGTAAAGCGCTTCGCCCCAGAAGACCGGCGAAAAGTCCGCCTTATGGAGCAGGTCGCGAAGCTGCGATTTCGAATAGGGCAGGCCCTGCCCGTATGGCGTGCTGTCCGCGCGCGCCCAAACGCCCCTGCGGGAAGGAACGATCGCGATCATTCGTCCCTCGGGCGCGGTCACGCGCCACAATTCTTCCAGCAGCGCGCTCGGCCGGTCGGCTCCTTCCAGGGCATGGGCAATGAGCAGCCGATCGATCGAGCCGTCGCGCAGGGGCAGCATTTGCGGATCGACCAGCGAGGCCGCGCAACGCCCGGCCTCCGGCCAGATCACGACCCCCTGTTCGGCGGGCATGAGCGCGATACACCGGCGAGCGCTGTCGCGGAACCGCTCGAGATAGGGCGCGCCATAGCCGACCGCGGCGAGGGAGAGCCCGGCGCCGCGGTCCCAGCGCTCGCGAATCACGCGCCCAATCAGGCGATGCGTGACGCGGCCGAGGGGGGAAGCGTAGAAGCTCTGCAAAGAGAGGACGTCGAGGGGCATCGATATAGCCGGTCCGAGGCCTGGTGACTTTGGACGACCGCTCGTCCTTTCGCAATCGCTTATGATATGGGGCGCGCGCCCCTTTACGGAGAATCCTGCCGCGGAGGACAGACAGGGGTTCGCCGCCCGGCTATAGTCGGGCCCGCCCGGAACGCGCCGCCGCGCGGCCGGCCGCACGAAAAACCCGAGTCCGCGCCCCATGACGATCATCGTTCATCAATATCTTTGCTTGACCGACAATTACGGCGCGCTCGCGCACGATTCCCTCACCGGGGCGACGGCCTGCGTGGACGTCCCGGAAGCGGCGCCCACGTTCGCGGCGCTGGCGGAACGCGGCTGGACCTTATCGGACGTCCTGATCACCCATCATCACGCCGATCACATTCAGGGGGTTCCGGAACTGAAGGCGAAATTCCCGAGCGTGAAGATATGGGGCCCGGCCAGGGACGCGGCCCGCTTGCCGTTCCTCGATCACAAGGTCGCGGAGGGAGATTGCGCCCGTATCGGATCGCTGGTCGCGAAAGTCATCGAGACCCCCGGCCACACGCTCGGTCACGTCGCCTACCATTTCGAGGAGGACGAGGTCGCCTTCTGCGGCGACACGCTGTTCTCGCTCGGTTGCGGGCGCGTGTTCGAAGCGCCCTATGCGGTGATGTGGAGTTCGCTCGTCAAGCTGGCCGCTCTTCCAGGTGAGACCCGGCTCTATTGCGGGCACGAATATACGCAGGCGAACGGCCGGTTCGCCGCGACCGTCGAGCCCGCCAATCCGGTCCTCAAAGCGCGAATCGAGGAGGTCGCGAGGCTGCGCGCCGAAAGCCGTCCGACCGTGCCGACGACGGTCGCCGCCGAGCTTGCCGCCAACCCGTTTCTGCGCGCCGAGGAGCCGTCGGTTCAGGCCGCGGTCGGCATGGGAGGGGCGGATCCCGCCGCGGTGTTCGCGGAACTCCGCGCGCGCAAGGACCGGTTCTAAAGGCGCGCGGCGAAGGAGCGGCGGCCGGTTTTTCGCGGACAGGCGCGCGAAATCAAGGAATCCAGCGCCTCAGCTCTTCTTGGCCAGCGATTCGAGGCGCTTCTGCATGTCGGAGAGCTGACTGCGCAGTTCGTCGATGTCGTCCCCGGAATTCGCCTTTTTCGGCGGGCGCGATTCCGTGGGCGGCGTCGCGCCGGCGAATGGCGAGAACATCGCCAGCGCCTGATTGAACGCGGCGAGGTTCTTTTTGGTCAGGTCCTGCAGCGCGGCGAAGGAGCCGGCGGAGAAGGCGTCGGGACCAAACATCCGGCTCGCCGCTTCGCGCATCGCCTGCTGCTCGCCGGAAAAGCGGTCGATGGAGAGTTCCAGATAGCTCGGCAGCAACGCCTGCATGCTGTCGCCGTAAAAGCGGATCAGCTGGCGCAGGAACGTCGTCGGCAGCAGCGACTGGCCCTCAATTCCCTCCTGCTCGAAGATGATCTGGGTGAGAACCGAGCGGGTGATGTCTTCGTTGGTTTTGGCGTCGTAGACAACGAAATCCTCGCCGCCCTTCACCATCTTCGCCAGATCGGCCAGGGTCACGTAGGCGCTCGATGCGGTGTTGTACAAACGACGATTGGCGTACTTTTTGATCGTCGTCGGAGTGGAATTCGTCATGACATTGCCGGTCCCGGTCAAACGCCGACTCTCATTGGTCAACACAAGATAGGCGTTTTTTGCCCGGCTCGGAATCTTTTTTTGCGCCGCAGCGTACGGCTCGGCGACGCGGGAAGGCCGCCGCGCTCGCTTGATATCCGGAACGCCCGGCCTATAACCTGCGCCAGGGCCGAATGAACTCATGGGTCAAGACCGGGACGAGCGGGTCGAAACGTTCCTCACCCCGCGGGACTGGTTGCGCTATGCGGTCGGCAGGTTCCTCTCCGCCGACCTCGCCTTCGGCCAGGGCGCGACCACGGCGCTGGACGAGGCCGCCTTCCTCATCCTCGAAGGCTTGAGCCTGCCGATCGAGACGCTCGAGCCGTTTCTCGATGCCAGGCTCATGCGCCATGAGCGGGCGCGGCTCCTCGACCTGATCGAGGCGCGGGCGACGACGCGCAAGCCCGCCGCCTATCTCCTGAACCGCGCCTATATCCAGGGCGTCCCGTTTTATGTCGATGAGCGCGTCATCGTGCCCCGCAGCCTGATCGGCGAGCTCGTCATGACCGCCTTCGCCGAGGACAGCCCCTTGACCGGCGATCCTGAG
>DATGHB010000141.1:0-3450 GCA_035308265.1 Roseiarcus sp. | reverse complement strand
GCCGTTCGGCGCGCCAGCGAGTTCCCGGCAGGTCGCCAGGTTCGGAATGACAAGCGCGGCGACGGCGTCGCGATCGTGTCCGGCGACGACGACATCGGTGACATAAGGCGCGCAATGGGCGACGAATTTTGCCCTCAGCGGACCGACGCTGACCCAGGCCCCGGTGGCGAGCTTGAAATCCTCCGCCACCCGTCCGTCGAACAGGAAGCCGCGCTCGGGATCGCTCTCGTCGACGAAGCGCAGCGCGTCGCCAATTCTGTAGAACCCCTCCTCGTCGAACGCGGCCTCGGTGAGCCTGGGCTCGCGCCAGTAGCCAGGCGTGACGCTCGGACTTTTGAGCCGCGCCTCGAGCTTGGCCCCGTTGGGGACGAGCTTCACCTCGACGCCGGGATTGGGGACGCCGATTACGCCTGGATCGCGCGCCCGCTCGGTGACGCTGATCGCCGAGGGGCCCGTCTCGGTCGACCCGTACGAGGTCAGCATCGGGACGACTTCGCCCACCGTGTCGAGCCCCAGCCGCTCGAACCCCTGGCGCACATGAGGCGCAAGCGCGGCGCCGGCGTAAGTGAACGCTTGCAAGCGGGCAAACAGGCTTCGCCGCAGCTCGCGGTCCGCCTGAAGATGGGGCAACAGCATCTCGAAGCCGCGCGGCACGTTGTAATAGACGGTTGGCGAGATCTCGCTCAAGTTGCGCAGGGTCGCTTCGATCGCGCCCGGCAGCGGCCGACCTTCGTCGATATAGTATGAGCCGCCGTTGGCGAGCGCGAGATTGAAATTGTTGTTGCCTCCGAACGTATGGCTCCACGGCAGCCAGTCGATCAGCGTCGGCGGCTCGGCCGTGTAGCTCGGCGTGACTGCGGCGAGCATCGCCTGGTTCGAAGTCATCATCTTGTGGGTGTTGATGACGCCCTTTGGCGTCCCGGTCGACCCGGAGGTGAACAGGAGCTTGGCGATCGTGTCCGGCCCGACTTTCGCCTGGGCGCGGTCGACATCCTCGGTGGGCTTGGTCGATGCGAGCGCCTCGAACGCGCTCGAGCGGCGCGAGGGAAGCGGATTGATCCGCGTCACGATCTCGACTTCGCGGGGCACGACGGCTTCGATCGCGGCGGCGAAGGGAGCACCGTCGTCGACCAACACGAGTCCGGGGGTGAGGAGGGCGATGATCGCCTTGAGCTTGGCGAAATCCTTGGAGAGCAGCGAATAGGGGGCCGAGACGGGCGCGTAGGGAACGCCGGCGATCATCGCGCCCAAGCCCATCAGCGCGTGATCGACGCTGTTGCCGGACAGGATCGCGACCGGCCGTTCGACGCTCAAGCCGCGGTCGATCAGGCCTTGCGCGATGTTGCGCGCCATGTGCCGCGCGGCGCCGTAGGTGATCGTGCGCCAATGCCTCTCGCGCTCACGCTCGGCAAGGAATACGCGCTCGGGCGCGACCGCCGCCCAACGATCGAGCCAGTCGGCCGCTGTGCGAACGTAGGGACCGAGGGGATGAGGCGAGCGGGCCAGGATCGCGCCGTCCGGCCGCCGCTCGACGATTGCCTCCGGCGGACCGAGAATGAGCCTGGTCCTCGCCATCCCTTTCCTCCCGTTTCGGCGCCGGTTTTCGGCCGCCCGATAGCGGCCGTCAACTCCTTGGCCCGCACGGGGCGGGCTGCAAATAAGCGCTTTTGCCTCCGGAAGGGAGTTGAACGGCTCGACAACCCGCCGCAGCCTCGACGTCCGCCGCTGAGCCGAATAGAACGAAGGCGGGAAGCGCCGGATCGACCGGACGCGGCTAAAAAAGGCGGCGGTGTTCAATGAGCGCCTTTCACGGACCCGAACTCGGCCCCTTCCAGTGGGACGATCCCCTCCTCCTCGAAGCTCAGCTCACCGAGGACGAGCGGATGATCCGCGATACGGCGCGCGACTTCGCCGCCAAGGAGCTCGCGCCCCGCGTCAGACAAGCCTATCTTGAGGAGAAAACCGACCCGAAGCTCTTTCGGTTGATGGGCGAGGCGGGCCTCATCGGGGTGACGCTGCCGCAGGAATACGGCTGCGCCGGCGCGGGCTATGTCGCCTACGGGCTCGTGGCCCGCGAGGTCGAGCGCATCGATTCCGGATTCCGTTCGATGATGAGCGTGCAGTCATCGCTCGTGATGTATCCGATCCACGCCTATGGCGACGACGCCCAGCGCAAGAAATACCTGCCCGGCCTCGCGCGCGGCGAGCTCATCGGCTGCTTCGGCCTCACCGAGCCAAACGCCGGTTCCGATCCGGGCGGCATGGCGACCCGGGCCGAAAAGATCGACGGCGGCTACCGGCTGATGGGGTCGAAAATGTGGATCAGCAACGCCCCGATCGCTGACGTGTTCGTGGTCTGGGCGAAATCGCGCGCGCATGGCGACACAATTCGCGGCTTCGTTCTCGAAAAGGGCATGAAAGGCCTTTCGGCGCCGAAGATCGAGGGCAAGCTCTCGCTCCGCGCCTCGATCACCGGCGAGATCGTTCTCGACAATGTCGAAGTCCCGGAGAGCGCGCTTCTGCCCAATGTGG
Source organism: Roseiarcus sp. (assembly GCA_035308265.1). GTDB lineage: Bacteria > Pseudomonadota > Alphaproteobacteria > Rhizobiales > Beijerinckiaceae > Roseiarcus. The sequence continues at coordinate 918 of DATGHB010000141.1, read as the reverse complement.
CGGGGCTCAAGGGGCCGTTCGGCTGCCTGAACCGCGCCCGCTACGGGATATCGTGGGGGGCGATGGGGGCGGCGGAGGATTGCTGGCTCGCCGCCCGCCAGTACGGCCTCGACCGCAAGCAGTTCGGGCGCCCGCTCGCCCAGACCCAACTCTTCCAGAAGAAGCTCGCCGACATGCAGACGAGGATCGCCCTTGGCCTCCAGGCCTCACTCAGGGTCGGACGCCTGATGGACGAGGGAAAAGCGGCGCCGGAGATGATCTCGCTCGTCAAGCGCTCCAATTGCGGCGACGCGCTCGACATCGCGCGAGCCGCGCGCGACATGCACGGCGGCAACGGCGTCCAGATCGAATACAAGGTGATGCGCCACCTGACCAACCTCGAGAGCGTCAACACCTATGAAGGCACGCATGACGTTCACGCGCTGATTCTCGGACGCGCGCAGACCGGCCTGCAGGCGTTCTTTTGAACGCGAGCGCGCTTGCCGGGGTCAGGGTGGTCGAGCTCGCGCGCGTGCTCGCGGGCCCCACGATCGGGCAGACGCTCGCTGATCTCGGCGCCGACGTGATCAAGGTCGAGAGCCCGGAAGGCGACGAGACCCGAGCCTGGGGACCACCCTTCATCGATACCGGCGGCGAGCCCTCCGCCGCCTATTTCCATTCCTGCAACCGGGGCAAACGCTCGGTCGTCGCCGATTTCAAGACCGAACGCGGGCGCGAGATCGTGCGCCGGCTCGCAGGCCGCGCCGACGTGCTGGTCGAGAATTTCAAGGTCGGGGGCTTGAAGAAATTCGGCCTCGATTATGAAAGCCTGAAACCCCTCAATCCGCGCCTCATCTATTGCTCCTTGACCGGCTTCGGCCAGACCGGCCCTTACGCGAAGCGCGCCGGCTACGATTTTCTCATTCAGGGCATGTCGGG
>DATGHB010000140.1:0-2150 GCA_035308265.1 Roseiarcus sp. | reverse complement strand
GGGACGTAAGCGATCCCCTTCGCGCGTGCGCTCCCGGGCGAATCGATGCGCACCGCCTTGCCATTGAGCCGGATCTCGCCGGACTCGGCTGGGGTCATGCCGAACAGGGTCTGCGCGAGCTCGCTGCGTCCGGAGCCGACGAGACCGGCTAGCCCTACGATCTCGCCCGCCCTCACGGTGAGGCTCACGCCCCTGGTCAGCGGCTGGCGCATGAGATCGCGCGCTTCGAGGACCGGCTCGCCGATCGGGGCGGGGGTTTTTGGAAAGAGGTTGTCGATCCGCCGGCCGACCATCATCTGCACGAGGCCGGCGGCGTCGGCGCCGGCGACGTCGCGGCTGCCGACGCGCGCGCCGTCGCGCAACACCGTGACCCGATCGGCGATGGCGAAGATTTCGTCGAGGCGGTGGCTGATGTAGACGATCCCCACGCCCCGCTGCTTGAGGCGGCGCACGACATCGAACAGGCGCGTCACGTCGCTTTCGGTCAGCGCAGCGGTCGGCTCGTCCATGATGAGGATGCGGGCGTCGTGGGAGAGCGCGCGCAGGATCTCGACCCGCTGCCGGTTGCCGACGCTGAGCGCGCCCACGATCTGATCGGGGGCGAGATCGTCGATCTCGAGCGAATCGAGCAGGCGTTGGGCCTTCGCGCGCATCGCCCGCCAGTCGACGCGACCAGCCTCCGCCCGCGGCGCGTGACCGAGAAAAATGTTCTCGGCGACGCTGAGCTCTGGAAAGAGCAGCAATTCCTGATAGATCGTCGCGACCCCGGCGCGGCGCGCATCGTCGGGCATGGCAAAGCGGACGGGCTTCCCGTCCACCAGAATTGAGCCCGCGTCGGGCTCATAGACCCCGGAGACGATCTTGATGAGCGTCGACTTGCCGGCGCCGTTCTCTCCCAAGAGCGCATGGACCTCGCCCGCGCGGACATCGAACGAGACGCCCGAGAGCGCCCTGACGCCCGGAAATGATTTCTCGATCTCCCGCACCTCTAGGATCGGGGCGGCCCCGCCAGGCGCGGCGTCGGTCTCAGGCGCGGCGTCTGTCCTGGGCGCGGCGCTCATGCCGCCTCCGTCGCGCGCGTCTCGGGATCGACCACGATCGTCTCGACGCCGCCGTTGGCGAGCATGGCGAGCGCCTCCGGCGGCGCCGCGCGATCGGTTATCAGCGCATGGATGCGGGCAAGCGGGCACACGACGAGGCTGCCGCGCTTCGCGAATTTCGAAGCGTCGGCCAGAACGACCAGCTTGTCGGCGCGCCCCAGAAGCTTGGTCTCCGCGCGCGCGATCAAGGGATCGCCCTCGATCACGCCGAGCGGGCCGATCGAGATGGCGCTCATGAACATGATGCGCGCCGAATAGTGCTGGATCGCATCGTCATCGAAGGGCGCGACAATGATCTTCTGCTCGCGGTAGACCTCGCCGCCGGGCAGAACGACGCGGTTCTTTGTTTCACGAATGAGAAAGTCTGCCAGCGGATAGGAGTTGGTCAAGATCTCGAGACGCGTATGGCGGAAGAACTCCGCCATCTGAAACGTCGTCGTTCCGCCGTTGATGATGATCGAGTCGCCCTCGACGCACATTTCAAGCGCGCGTCGCGCAATCGCGCGTTTGGCGTCGACATTGATCGCCCGGCTGATGTCGAACGCCGGCGTCTCGAGCCACCCCTGAGACATCCGCTGCGAAGAGGCGCCGCCGACCCTCTGGATGCCGCCGTAGACCCGCTCGCCGTAGCCCGCCGCCGCAAGCCGGCCGGCGTCGCGCCTCGCCGAAGCGGCGGATACGCCGGTCGCGGCCATGAGATCGGCAATGGAGAGGAAGCCTTGCGCGGCGAGCAGGTCGCGGACGATTTCGACGCGCTGTCTCTCGCGCATGACCCTTGTCGTTCCCCCGACCCTTGATCGTTAGGGCTTTCATTTGCATGGGCCTGGCGCCCTGTCAATCAAGTCCAATCAAATTCGCTCACTGAAGCCGCGCAATCGCGCAAGAAGTTGACGCCTTTCGATCGCTTGCCTATTGATCCAATGAAAATCGCAGGCATTGAGAGGGACGGACACATGGGCGGCGATCAAGTTCGGTTCGACGCTTCCCTACCCGACCTCTGGGACGACGGCCATGCGGCGTCGCTCGACGAACCCGGCCTCCTGCTCTATC
>DATGHB010000139.1:0-8276 GCA_035308265.1 Roseiarcus sp. | reverse complement strand
CGCATCGACGTCGAGCAGCTTGAGCGCGGCGTCGGCAAGCGCGCGCGTCACGCTCTTTGCGCCTTCCACGACAGCGAAGTCGCGCACGCGCCTCAGCAACCGCCCGGCGATACGCGGCGTGCCGCGCGAGCGCCTGGCGATTTCATTTGCGCCGTCATCGGCAAGGGCGAGGCCGATCACGCGGGCGTTGCGCGCGACAATGCCCTGCAGCTCTTCGGCGGTGTAGAAATTGAGCCGGATCGGAATGCCGAAACGGTCGCGCAAGGGGGTGGTGAGGAGCCCGGCGCGGGTGGTCGCGCCGATGAGCGTGAACGGGGCGAGGTCGATCTTCACCGAGCGCGCCGCCGGCCCCGCGCCGATGATGAGGTCGAGCTGGAAATCCTCCATCGCCGGATAGAGAATCTCCTCGACCGCGGGATTGAGGCGGTGAATCTCGTCGATGAACAAGACGTCGCGCGGCTCGAGATTGGTGAGCTGCGCCGCCAGATCGCCCCCTTTCGCGATGACGGGCCCCGAGGTCGAGCGGAAATTGACGCCGAGCTCGCGCGCGACGATCTGCGCGAGCGTCGTCTTGCCGAGGCCGGGCGGCCCGACGAACAGCACGTGATCGAGCGCCTCGCTCCGCGCCTTGGCGGACTGGATGAAAATACTCAAGTTCTTGCGCGCGGCTTCCTGGCCGGCGAAATCGGCGAGGCGTTGCGGCCGCACCGCCGTGTCATCCTCGGGACGTTTTTCCGCGGACACGAGCCGGTGGGGCGCGTCGGCCATCAGCCGGGCCCCTTCTTGAAATAGGTCACGCTGGGCAATTTCGCGAAATGCGCATCGCAGGTGAGTAGGTCCGCGCGCGCGTCCTTGGCCGTGGCGAAGATGATGGCATCCGCGGTCGCGAGGCCGTGGAGCTTCGCGTAGGCGGCCGCTTGCGTCGCGATGTCCGTCGTCAGCGGCGCAACGACCAGCTCTTTTGAAAAAGCGATCGCGCGAGCGGCCGCAGCCTCCGACATTTCCCGGGCGATCCAGCGCGACAGCTCATATTGGACAATGGTCGGAACAATCCACTGGTCGTTGCTCGGCAGCTCCAGGGCCAGCGTCTCGCCGAGAACGGAGCCGACTATCCATTCGATCCAGACGGACGTGTCGACAACGCGCATCAGTACCGATCGTTTCGATCTCGATAGCCCTCGGTATTGGCGCCGCGGGCTATTCCCGCCAGGTCCTCGCGCTTCGGCACTGGAACGATCAGGAACCCTTCGGGCTTCGCGATAAACGCCACCTTCTGGCCGGGCCGCAGCGCCAGATGATCGCGAACTTCCTTCGGAATCGAGATTTGGAATTTTGAGGAGACGGTCGCGATCGCCGACATGAGCTTTACCTTCCTGCCATCGATCCTTATACAGTAAGACAACTCACTGCGCCAGCTCCTTCAAGCCCGCGCGGATGAGCGCGGCGGTCTCGGCTTCCGGTCCGAGCCGGGCCGAAATCTTGGCCATTGCGGCGGCGGCCTGGGGCTGAGCGTAGCCGAGGCCTACGAGGGCGAGGACCGCGTCCTCGGCGGCCTCGGCGAATTTCGGCGAGCGCTCGAGACTGGCTTCCGGGCCGGCGAAATCGGCGGCCCCGAGCGCCGGCGCCTTGCCCTTGAGCTCGAGCACCAGGCGCGCGGCGAGCTTGGGGCCGACGCCCGGAGCGCGCGCCATCATCGCCTTGTCCTGACGCGCGATCGCCGCGCTCAGCGCTTCCGCCGACAGCGCCCCAAGAATCCCCAGCGCGACCTTGGCGCCGACCCCCTGCACGGTTTGCAGCAGACGGAACCAGTCGCGCTCGGCGACGGTGAGGAACCCGTAAAGCCGGATCGCGTCCTCCCGAACATGGGTCTCGATGAGCAACTCCGCCCGCTCGCCGACGGAAGGGAGGGCGCGCAAGGTCCGGGCGGAGGCGGAGACAAGATAGCCGACGCCGCCGACGTCGAGAATCAGCGTCTCCTCGTCCACGCTGTCGACGACGCCCTTGAGCTTGCCGATCATGCCGCGCCTTTCGCCCGCGCCGCGCGATGCTGGGCGTGGCAGATAGCGACCGCGAGCGCGTCGGCCGCGTCCGGCGTCGCGGCGGTCGATGCGGGCAGCAGCATTTTCACCATCATCGCCACCTGCCGCTTCTCCGCGTGGCCCGCGCCCACGACGGTCTTCTTGATGAGGTTGGCGGCGTATTCCGCGACCGGCAGTCCGGTCAGCGCCAGGGTCGCAAGCGCGACGCCGCGCGCCTGGCCCAGTTTCAGCGCCGATTGCGGATCGCGGTTGATGAACGTCTCCTCGACCGCCGCCTCGTGCGGCCCCTCGCGACCGATGAGTCCCGTCAGGCGGCGATGGATCGCCGCCAGGCGCTCGGCAAGCGAGGCTGAGGGATCGGTCTCGATCGAGCCGCAGCCGACGAAGCTGAGTCTGGAGCCCGCTGCGTCGATCACGCCCCACCCGGTCGCGCGCAGGCCGGGATCGACGCCAAGAATGCGAATCGCGCCGATGGTCATGGGCCTCTGATATACGAATTCAGGCGCCGGCGCATTTTGGCTCGGTCAAGCCGAAGACGTCGCCTCGATCAGGCTCGCAAGCTCGCGCTCGATTGAACCTAGCTCGCCAAGCGCTGCCTCGAACGCGCCAACTCCGACCGCTTGCCACACGCTGCTCACCCGCTCGGCCATACTGCGAACGGTCAGCGGCAGCCGCGCCGCGGCGGCGATCGCCCCCTTCTCATTGATGAGATAGCGCCGGTTGATGGCGAACAGGACCTGAGCAGCGCAGACGAGGGAGCGGAACGCGCAGCCGGCAACGTACGTCTTGTCGCCTCTCGGGACCGCCGTCCGCGCGTTCTCGATGCTGAACAGAGTTTCCCACTCGAAGCGGCGAATCAAAGCGTCCCGCAATGGATCGGGATAAGGGACCGTCATCGCCTTCAGAGCGACGAGCGCGCCCTCGGAGTCGCTGAGCGCGCGGCAAAGCGCGACCTCGCCCATCCAGATCGCCGAGCAGAAGCCATGCGGATGGCCCGGCTGATAGTTCATGGCCACCCGGCCCTCGCGGCAGTCGCGAATCACCCGTTCGACCGACTCGATCGGCCGATAGAGGAGATCCATCTTCCGGCCTGCGATGGTAAGCCAGCCGCCGCCGACGATCCACGGACCCCAGCCGCCGACCTCGGTGACCCGTGCGGCGCTTGGATCGTCGACCAGACCCTTCGCGGCCTCGAGGAGGCGCCCGACATCCAGCCCCGCGCCCTCGTTGAGGTAGAGGCCGATGTCATAATCCGAGGCCGCGTGCGCCGCGCTGCCCGCGCGCGAGCCGCCGAGCGCGACGGCGACCACGCCGGGGACTTGGGCGAGAACGGGAACGATTCGTTCAAGAAGGGGGTCGGGGGTTTCCATGCCCCCAAGAATAACTGATCCGTGATCTTGGCGACGCGACAAGGAATCGTGGCCGTTTCCACCGGCATTTCGCCATCCGACCTTGGCTCGCCCGCCGGGCCTGCGATAGCGTGCCGATGAACGGCCTGGCTTTTCGTCTCAAAGGATCGGCGTTGAGGACAAAGAAAAAACCCGCTCCTCCGCTTCTCCCAGCCACGCCGCATTTCGACTTCGAGCGGGAGGCGTTCAGAAGCGGCCATCGTTGGGTCGCTGGCGTCGATGAGGTCGGGCGCGGGCCCCTCGCCGGGCCGGTCGGCGTGGCCGCCGTCATTCTCGATCCCGACGATCTGCCCGAGGGGCTCAACGATTCGAAAGCGCTCGCCGCTCCCGTCCGCGAATCCTTATGCGAAATCATCTTCATGAGGGCGCTCAGCGTTTCGGTCGTGTTCGCCAGCGTCGAGGAAATCGACCTTTTCAACATCCGCGGCGCCTCGCTTCGCGCGATGGCGCGCGCGTTGGCGGCCCTGAGCCTGCGTCCGCATTTTGCGCTGATCGACGGGCGCGATCTGCCGGACGGGCTCATCTGCCCCGCGCGCCCGATCATCGACGGGGACGCCCTTTCGATGTCGATCGCTGCCGCGTCGATCGTCGCCAAGACCATGCGCGACGCGCTGATGGGCAATCTCGGCCGCGACTATCCGCATTATGGTTTCGCCGAGCACGCCGGCTATGCGACCGTCAGGCACCGCCAGGCGCTCGCATCGCTGGGTCCCTGCCCCTATCACCGGCGCTCGTTCCGGCTCGAACGGCAAGAACAGTGATCCACGGCCGAAAAAGGTTTCAAAAGAGTTGAGGCGAAATATCCTTTGAGACGACTTGCGCCGTACGAAAACGACACAGCGGCATGACCGGGCGCATAACCGGTCCTTTACTTAATACCGAGCATAAACGACGGGCCGGCTCGAACGATCTGGCGCATATGTCGAGTGGTTGCGTTGATGCGTATCGCGCGCGCCGGAGCGTTCCGCCCCCCCGCCCAGCTTCAGGTTTTGCGTACTGGCGCCGGCGGGACGGAACGCCCGGCCGCAATCCGCCAAGCGCCCGCTCCGCGCGACACGATCCTCGTCGGCGACTGCCTTCAGGAAATGGCGGGGCTCCCCGCGGCCTCGGTCGATCTGGTTTTCGCCGATCCTCCCTATAACCTGCAACTCGAAGGCGCGCTCAGCCGCCCCGATCAGAGCCTGGTCGATGGCGTTGACGACGACTGGGACAAGTTCGCCGATTTCGCCGCTTATGACGCCTTCACCCGCGACTGGCTCGGCGCCGTCCGGCGAGTGATGAAGCCCGCCGCCACCATCGTGGTCATCGGCTCCTACCACAACATCTTCCGGGTCGGCGCTATCTTACAGGATCTCGGCTTCTGGATTCTCAACGACATCGTCTGGCGCAAGGCCAATCCGATGCCGAACTTCCGGGGCCGCCGGTTCACCAACGCCCACGAGACGATGATCTGGGCGGCGAGAGGGCCCGAGGCCAGGGCCTATACGTTCAACTACGAGGCGCTCAAGGCTGGCAACGAGGACGTGCAGGTTCGCTCCGACTGGTTCCTCCCGATCTGCACCGGGGCGGAGCGGCTGAAGGACGAGACTGGGCGCAAGACCCATCCGACCCAGAAGCCCGAAGCGCTGCTGATGCGGGTCATGCTGGCCGCCTCGAACCCCGGCGACCTCGTACTCGATCCCTTCTTCGGCTCCGGGACCACCGGGGTCGCCGCCAGGCGGCTCTGCCGCTCGTTCATCGGCATCGAGCGCGACCCTGCCTACGCTGAGGCCGCGCGCCGGCGGATCGATGCGGTCGAGCCGTTGCCCGAAGAGACGGTCAAGGCCGCGCCGACCCGCCGGAGCGAGCCGCGCGTGGCCTTCCTGAGCGTTGTCGAAGCAGGGCTCGCGCGGCCGGGCGAACGCCTGGTCGACGCCGGGGGGCGTTACAGCGCGCTGGTGCGGGCGGACGGCGCGCTCGCCGCCGGCCCCGCGGTCGGTTCGATCCACAAGGTCGGCGCCCTGGTGCAGGGCCTTCCCGCCTGCAACGGCTGGACCTTCTGGCACGTCGAGCGGGCCGGCCGCCTGACCCCGATCGACGACTTGCGCGCCAGCATTCGCGCGGCGATGCGCGAAGCGGCGGAATAGCCGCCGGCGCCACAGCCGCGCGCCACAGGGCGTTCTTAAAGAACGCCCTACCAACGACGGGCTCAGGCGCGCAAAGCAGCTCTCGCCCATTTGAACACCACCAGCGCGAGCGCCGCCACGGTGGCGAGCTCCGCCCACAAGAACACCCACATGTCGGCGGGCACCCCAAGCGGCGGCGACCCGGGCAGCGCGTTGCGCAGAACGGGCAACGCAAAGGCGATCGCGGCGAGGGAGCCGATCAACGATGTCTCCGGCGGGTGCGCCTCAATGAACGTCAGGACAGCGACGATAATGGCGCACAAGCCGAGCACGACCATCGCGCCATAGGCGCAGAGCGCAAACAGCGTAAAGGCGCCGCTGCGGGTGATCGAGGTCGTCAGCTCGACGGCGTCCGGATCGGCGCCGGGCTGGCTTGTCGTCTTGAGATCGTAGCCGAGCGCCCCCTCCCAGACGCTGATTCTCGCCGGGAGCCTGAGGGAGGACTTTCCGTCGAGAAGCTCGACGCCGAGGCGCGTCGTATAAGCATCCAGCGGATAATCGGCGACGCTGCCGTCATTCAGGTCGACCTCGAAGGTCGAGCTGACGAGATGGTCCGCCGCCGCGAGCCTCAGTTCCTCGACCGTCCTGTCGTGAGTGATCAACAGGGTCAGATCCCGCGCTGGAGCGGGACGCCCGTCCTTGCCCTCCGGCAAGCTCGGCTGCAGATAGGCGCGAAGCTGCATCGCCTGGTTGAGAGCGTCAACGCCGGCCGGCTCGAGATAGACCTCCCCCGCCGGCTCGGCGGCGCCGAAGCGCTGCTCGACCGGCAGCTTCGAGACCTTGAACTGGCGCAGCAGGACAACGTAGCCGGCGGCCAGCGCAAGAAGGGTGATCGCGATGGCGATCCACCCCCTGGTCCGAACACGCGGCTGACGCCGATCCATCCCGCCTCTGTCTTGTTGGCGCGCTCGATGAGCGGCCCGATCTTAAAGGGATAGAGCCCTCCAGCAAGCGGTCGGGGGTTCCCTCCCGCGTTAACCCAGCGAGCGGATGATTTCGCGGTAGGCGGGCTCCGGGAACGCCTTCAGCGTCCTCGTGCGCACGAAGCCGAGCCCGCCGAGCTGCAGGCTGAAGCGGGCCATGACGGCGTCGTCGGGCGCCTCGCAGATCGCGACAAAGTCGACCTCGCCCATCACCATGTAGAACTGCTTCATCTCGCCGCCCATGTCGGCCAGGAGCTTCTTCGCGGCGTCGAGCCGGCGCGGCGAGTCAGTGGCCGCCTTGATGCCGGCGTCGGTCAGGCTGAGGAGCGCGACATAAGTGATCATTCCGGTCCTCCCCGAATCATCGCGCCGTCGGCGCCGGCGCGACCATGATTTTAGAGCGATGCGCTGCCCGATGGAATCGCAGCCGAGCGTTTTGTCACCCCCGCGGAAGCGGGGATCCAGAGCCTCCGAAAAGCCTGCCTGGACGCCCGCTTTCGCGGGCCTGACAAGCGAGTGCCGTCGGCTAACCCCAAGCCCCCGTAGGCGCGCTCAAAGCGGCGGGCGCCGGATCGCGGCCGCTACCGCCCGCGCTTCACCCGCGGCTTCGCGGCGCCGAAATCGGCGGCGCGCAAAAGGAACACTTCGCCCGACGCATCCTCGGTGTCGAGCCAGACGAACGGCAGTTGTGGGAACTCGCGTTCGAGCCGCTCGCGCGCGCCGCCGACCTCGCATACGAGGACGCCCTCGGGCGCGAGATGGGCATGGGCCTGCTCGACGATGCGGCGCACAATATTGAGCCCGTCGGCCCCGCCGGCGTGCGCCAGTTTCGGCTCGGCCGCGAATTCCGGCGGAAACCCGGCGACGGTCTCGTCGTCGACGTAGGGCGGGTTGGCCAGGATCAGATCGAAGCGGACGCTGTTGACCGGGGCGAACAGATCGCCCTCTCTCAGCGCGATGCGGTCCTGAAGCCCGTGCTCCTTGACGTTTCGCTCGGCGACTTCGAGCGCGCCGGCCGAGATGTCGACCGCGACAATCCGCGCCCTGGGGAAGACCCGCGCTGCGAGAATGGCGAGCGAGCCGCCGCCCGTGCAGAGATCGAGAACCGAGGCGATGCGCTCAGGATCGCCGGTCAAGGGGCTGTCCTCGGCGAAGGCGGTCATGACGAGCTCGCCGATCAGGCTGCGGGGCACGATGACGCGCTCATCGACATAAAACGGGACGCCCTGGATGTATGCGCGGTTCAGGAGATAGGCGGCGGGCTTGCGCGTCGTCGCCCGCGCCTCGATCAGGTCGAGGAGCCGCGCCCGCTCGTGGCGCATGAGCCTCGCGTCGAGAAACGGCTCGAGCGTCTCGATCGGCAGGCTCAAGCCTTCGAGGATGAGGAAGGCGGCCTCGTCCAGCGCCGTGGTCGCGCCATGGCCGAAGGCGAGGTCGGCGGAGAGGAACCTGCCGACCGCATAGCGCAACCAGTCCCGCGGGGTGAGGAACGTTTCCACCCGCTCGTCGGGCGGAGGCTCGGGCAAGGGAGCCGCCTCCGGCGCGGCGCTCATAAGCCCCGCTTGGATTCGCGCGGGAAATGCTTGCGGGCCTTGCCCTCCAACCCCCGAGCATCGGCCGCCTTTTGGGCGCATTCGATCGACCGGGCCGACAGCGCGGCAGCACCTGGCTCGGGGGCGGAAAGAGGGACGGAGTTGGGATTCATTTCCGCAATGCTACCAAGGCACGCCGGCCGATGGG
>DATGHB010000138.1:0-4858 GCA_035308265.1 Roseiarcus sp. | reverse complement strand
ACCGGATAGGCGCTCGCCGGCAGCATTTGCGCAAGAAGCGGGTCGGGATAGAGCGCGATCGGCGCGAGCAGCTTCTCCAGTTCTTCGCGACTGAACGAGCTGTTGGCGGGCGCCTGTTCGGCCTCAGCCGGGGGCGCAGCCGCGGGAGCCGGCGCCGCGGCGGCCGCAGGCGTTGGAGCCGGCGCTGCGGCAGGCGCCGGATTGTTCTGGGCCGCGGCGACGAGCGGCTCAGCCGCGAAGGCAATCGCCACCGTCAACGCGAAGAGACCAGCCGCGCGCTTTGCGCTCCGGCCGTTTGCACGCATCATTCGCGCGCCCTCCCGTTCCCCGCTTCCAGACCGCGCGCGAGCCGCCCGCTCCCTGGCGTCGCCTTTGGCGACGGCCCCAATAGCCGACGCCCAGCCTAGCGCGGGAGGCCCTTATCGATCAATGTCAAGCTCGGCTTCGCTTCGATGGACCCCGGGCGGCGGGGACCGGCGCTTCAAATGAGCCATTCGGGAGGTCCGCTTCATTCCAGTCCCGCCCAAGGAAACGTTCTTTCGATCCCGACAGGACCCGGATCGCCTTTTCGACATTGCTCGTTCGCGCTTCGTCTGACTTCAGAGCCGCGAAGTAGCGAAGCATTTCTTTTCTCCGGCTGGGCGGAAGCTTGTCCCATGCCGCTTGCGCCCCGGGATCGGAGCGCAGACCGTGGGCGAATTCGGGAGGCGCCTCGTGCATGGGGCCGCCGCGATAGCCTTCGTCGAAAGTGACCGTGACTTCGACCCGGTCTCCGACCCCCGTCCCCGAAGCTTTGCGAACGACGCCGTTAAGATAAAGATAGAAGCCGCCGCCGCCCACCGGCATCATGTTGACGCGCCAGGGCGGATTGGGTTCGCCGTTGACCTGCACGAGAACCGGCATCGGCTTCCTCCAGCCCGGTTTCAGGCGCCTCGCGCGGCCGGCTGTCACCAGCACATAAGGATTGATCTTGTTGAGCTGGATGACGGATCGGAATTTCATGCGCGGCGCGCGCCTTTCGCCGGTCCGCGAGAGTTTCGACCAAAATGGACTCGCGACCCGCAATGCTTAAACGAGAGACGGCGCATTGTCGCTGCTTCACATGGAGCTTAGTCCTATGACCCCAACCCTTGCCCACATCGCCGATTTCCTGGTTCAAGTCGGCGCGCCGATCGCGATCGGTGAGACCGGGCAAGGCCTGAGACGCGTGGTGCCGATCACCGGCGGGACCATCCAGGGGGAGAGGCTGAACGGAACCATCCTCGACGCCGGCGCGGATTATCAGATCATCGGCGCGGACGGCTTCACCCGCCTCGAGGCCCGCTATGTCGCCCGGCTCGCCGACGGGGCGCTCATTTACATTGAGAACTCAGGCGTCCGCTTCGGCCCGCCCGAGGCGATGGCCCGCATCACCCGCGGCGAGCCGGTCGATCCGGCGGAGATCTATTTCCGCTCGACGCCGCGCTTCGAGACCGCCGCGCCCGCCTACCAATGGCTGATGCGGCCTCTGTTCATAGCCTCGGGCGCCCGCCACCCGGACCGGGTCGCCCTTTCGGTGTTCGAGGTCGGTTAGCGCAGGCATCGCCCGCTACCGCGCTCCCTGCCCCGCGGCCTTGAGGAAGGCGGCCCGCGAGTCGGGCAGCGGCTGGCCGCCCAGCGCGAACAGGTCGCGGGCGAGAAAGAAGCCGGTCAGCCGGAAGGCGTCGGCGACCTCGTCCGAGCTCGGCTGCGCCTCGAGCGGCGCGTCCTCGCGCAGGAAAGGCGGCAGCGGCAACAGCCGGTCGCGCCACGGCGCCCCGGCCTCGGCGCTCACCGCTCTGCCAGACTTGGGCGAGACATAGACGAGGCGATCGGTCGCGCCGGTCAAGGCGCAGCGGGAGAGGTCGAGCCGGAACCCGCACTCGGCCAGAATCCGCGCCTCGAACCGGGCGATCAGGGCCGGAGCGAGCGTGGCCTCGTCCAGGGCGTCGGCGATGAGGCTCGCCGCCTCGTACAAAGCCTCGTGCGGATCGCGCTCGGGAAGCGCCCGCATCAGCGCCGCGAGATAGGCGATCCCGGCCAGCGCCAGCGCGCTTCCCATGAGCCTACCGGCCCTGAGCGTGAGCGGCTCGACGGCGTAGGCGCCCAGATGCTCGTCGAGCCTCGCGCGCCAGACGAGGCCGACCGTATTGCTCGCCTGCAGCGTCGCGGCGAGCCTGGCCGACCGTCCGCCGCGCACCAAGCCGAGATGGCGGCCATGAGCGCGGGTCATCGCCTCCACGATCGCCGACCCCTCGCCGTGCCGGCGCACCCCGATGATCAGCCCTTCGTCGCGCCATTCCATGAGCGACTCGTCTTCTCTTAAGGAGCGCTGAGATGCGCCGGCGGAGGCACGCGCGTGAGCCTGATCGCGATCAGGAGCGCAGCCACGGACATCGCGCCGACCAAGGCGGCCACTCCAGGCCACTTGAGAACCGCGAAAACCCAGCCCCCGACCGTGCCCGCAACACTTCCACCCGCGTAGTAGAAGAAGAGGTAGAGCGCGCTCGCCTGCGCCTTCGCGGTCTCGGCGCGCAGACCGACCCAGCTCGAGGCGATCGAATGGCCGCCGAAGAAGCCGATCGTCACGACGCCGACCCCGAGGATCATCAGCGGGAGGTTGTCGGGCAAGGTCAGGACGACGCCGACCGGCATGAACGCGATGGCGAAGCCGATCACGCGGCGCCGGCCGTAGCGTCCTGCAAGTTCGCCCATTATCGCCGAGGCGACCGCGCCGACGAGATAGATCGAGTAGACGAACCCGATCGCCGCCTGGCCCAGCGAAAAGGGCTTAGCCTCCAGGCGAAAGCCGATGTAGTTGTACGTCGCGACGAGCACCCCCATCAACAGGAAGCCGAGCGCGAACAGGGATCTCAAGCCCGGATCGCGGCAATGCATGCGGATCGCCGGAAGGAGCGCGTTTCCCCTCGTCTTCGGCAGCCGGCGCCGCTCCTTCGGCAGCGCGAACGCGAACGCCGCCGCTGAGCCGAGCGAGACGAGGCCGACAATGGCGAAGGCCGCGCGCCAGCCGCCGGCGTCGGCGATCGCCGCGGCGCCCAGGCGCCCGCCCAAGCCTCCCAGCGTGTTGCCGCCGATGAAGAGGCCCATCGCGAGCCCGATCGCCGAACGATCCATCTCCTCGGCCAGGTACGCCATCGCCACGGCCGGAACGCCGGAGAGCGCAAGGCCGGTCAGCGCCCGAAGCGCGACCAGCGTCGTCCAGTCCGGCGAAAGCGCGGCCGCGAGCGTCGCCGCCCCGGCGGCGGCCAGCGAAGCCGTCATCACCGTCTTGCGCCCGAGCGCGTCCGACAGCGTTCCGGCAAAGACCATCGCTGCCGCCAATACGCCGGTCGCCGCTGACAGCGAGAGACTCGCGGCGGCCGGAGAAATCGAAAACGCGCGTGCGAAGCCCGGCATCAGCGGCTGGACGCAATAGAGCATCGCGAAGGTCGCGAAGCTGCCGAAAGCCATCGCGAAGCTGACCCGCCAGAACTCGGCGCCGCCGCGCGCGATCGGCGGAGCATCGCTGGCGGCCGCCTCGACTCGCAAGATCGTGGGGCTTGACGTCACCATGCCAGCCTTTCCGCCGGCGGGGGATAAGGCAAGCGAATTCACCCGCGCCTCACCTCGGCGCACGCCTCGATGAAATCGTCCATGCCCCGCGCGACCGTTCTGATGTCGAACAGCGCCTCGACGCGCTTGCGCCCCGAGCGGGCGAGATCGGCGCGCCGGTCGGGCGCGTCCATGAGCTCACTGAGCGCCGCGGCGACAGCGCCGCCATCGCCCGGGTCCGCGAGGACCGCGCACGGGCCGCAGATCTCGGCAAGACCGCCCCGCCCGGAAGTTATGAGCGCCGCGCCGCTGGCGAGCGCCTCGAGCGCGGTGCGGCCGAACGGCTCAGGGCCGGTGGTCAGCACCATTCCGATCGAGGCGCTCTCCCACGCCGCCTTGACCTCGGCATAGGGAACGTTCGTGTCCACCCTGATCCGGCCGCCCGAGCTTTCGGCCACGGCGCGGAGCGCCTCGACCATTTGCGGCTCCTGGTCGGCGGCCACGGGGTCGGACAGCATGAAGCGCGCGCTCCATCCCGGCCGCGAAGGCAGGACGCGGGCGATCGCCGCCATCGCCTCGATGTGGCCCTTGTGCCTGAGCGCGCGGCCGACGCAGAGGATCGATTTGTCCTTAGGTCCGCCCGCCGACCACGCCTGCATGTCGAGCCCGTTGGGTACAGCGCACTGAGGCGCGCTCAAGCCCGGGAAATCGGCCCGAAAGCGGCCGAGCGCATATTCGCTGACGAAGGCGAACCCAGAGAGCCGACGAAGCTCCTGGCCCCGGACGGCGCGGTCGAGCGCGCCCGACGGCGCCTTCACATAGGCGTGGGTGTGCAGGATCACCCGCGCTCCCGACGCCAGGGCGATCAGGGTCGCCGCGGGCAGGTGATTTTCGACAATGGCGAGATCGACGCCGCGGCGCCGGAGAAGCCGGGCGACGCTCCAGGCCTTTCCGAGATTGCCGGCGATCCCGACCTCGGGGATCGTCGCAATCTCGACGCCCTCGAACGGCTCGTCCACCGGCGGACAGACCACGATCGTCGAGCGCGCATACCGGCTGTGAAGCACGAGATCGCGAACGCACAGTTCGACCGAAGCGGCGAGCCGCGGCCCGAAATGCGCGTTGCGCAAGAGAACGTAGGCGACTTTCGGCTCGCGCGGCATCAGAAGCACTCGAGGACTTGAAGGCGCGCGGCGCCCCCTGGCCGGCTCCCTTACACGGAAGGGCGCGGACAATCGACCAAGCCTGCTGCATTCGGCGGAGTCGACGGCGTTAGCGCACCCGCCCC
>DATGHB010000137.1:0-5851 GCA_035308265.1 Roseiarcus sp. | reverse complement strand
GACCTGATCTTCGATTTGCCGTTCCACCCCGGCCGGGCGGCGGCGGCGCGCGCGGCGGGCGAGGCCGCGGGTCCCGGCGGCGAGATCCTGGTGATCGGCGTCGGCACCGGGCTCGAACTGCCGCTTCTGCCCGGCAATGTGCTGGCGACCGGCATCGACATTTCGGCGCCGATGCTGCGCGCGGCGCGCGCGCGCGTCGAGCGCCACGGCCTGGCGCAGGTCAAGGGGCTCCATGTTATGGACGCCGCGGCGCTCGAATTTCCCGATTCCGCCTTCGACGTCGCGCTCGCGCCCTATGTGATGAGCGTCGTTCCCCATCCCGAGCGGGCGCTCGAGGAGGCCTGGCGGGTGCTCAGGCCGGGCGGCGTCCTGATCGTGATGAACCATTTCGCGGCGTCGGACGGATTTCGCGCCGCCATCGAGCGCCGCATGGAAGGGGCCGCCTCCTGGCTCGGCTGGCACCCCAACTTTCCCTATTCGGCGATTGGAAACTGGCTCGATTCGCACCCGGACTCGCTCGTCGTCGAGCGGAGCGAGCTCGCGCCGATGAAGCTGTTCACCCTGCTCAGGATCGAGAAGGCAGTCCGGTTCTGAGCGAGGGGCCCGTCCGGATCGAGCCAATGACGCTCGACCATGTCGGGGGCTATCGGCGCGCCCTCGATGTCGTTGCGCGCGAGCGCAGATACTTGACGCTGCTCGAAGCCCTGCCTGAACCGGACACGCGGCGGTTCGTCAGGAGCAGCCTCGAAAATGGGAACCCGATGGTGGTCGCCCTCGCCGGCGAGGAGGTCATCGGCTGGTGCGACATTCGCCGCGAGGTCTTCCCCTCGCGGGCCCACCGCGGAACGCTCGGCATGGGCGTGCTGCCGGAATGGCGCGGCCGTGGCGTCGGACGGCGTCTGCTCGAGGCGACTCTGGCGAAGGCGCGGCGCTCAGGCTTCAAACGCGTCGAGCTCGATGTGCACGCCGACAACCGACGCGCGATCGCCCTCTACGAAAAGGCGGGCTTCGTCCGGGAGGGGATTGTGCGCGACGCGAGCCTGATCGACGGCGTGTTTCGCGACGCCATCCTCATGGCGATCGTGGAGCGCTGAAGCCCGCGCCGCGGACGAAAGCGACGCCGAGCTTGTTTCCTCGCCCAGTCGAACTTACCTTCTCCTGCGGGTCCGTTTGGCCGACCCCCTTCAGAATTGGACGCCTTGCAAGATCGATCCCCCCATCGGCCCGCGCCGAAGGCCGCCCGCGGCGCGGTGGCGCGTTCCGCGCCCCTTCCTTCGCGCGAGGAGGTGATCGCCTTCATTGGCGGCGCGCCCGCGCCCAATGGCGAGCGGGCGCCGGCGCGGGTCACCAAACGGGACATTGCCCGCGCCTTTGGGGTGAAGGGCGAAGCGAAGGCGGGACTGAAGCTCATCATCAAGGATTTGCAGGCGGAGGGCGCGGTCGCGCGCGGCCGCAAGGCGCTCACAGTCCAGGGCAGGCTGCCCTCGCTCGTCGTCGCCGACATCGCCGAACGCGACCGCGACGGCGAACTGATCGCCAAGCCTGTCGAATGGCCTGGCGACGCGCCCGCGCCCCGCATTCTCGTCCGCCGCTCCCGCGCCAGGCGCGACCGCGCCCCGGCCCCGGGCTTAGGCGCACGGGTGCTGATGCGGGTCGAACTCGACGCCGACGCCGCCCCGAAGGCGCCTGCCTATTCCGGCCGGGTGGTCAAGATTCTGGACAAGCTGAAGGCGCGCGCCTTCGCCGTCTATCGCGCGGCGGCGGATGGCTCGGGCCGCGCGCTTCCGGTCGAGAAGCGCGGAGCGCGTGAGTATCTGGTGCCTGCGGGAATGGCGGGCGACGCCAAGGACGGCGACCTCGTCGCCATCGAGCCATTGCGCGAGAGCCGCCTCGGCCTCCCGCCCGCGCGGGTGGTCGAGACGATCGGCTCGGTCAAGTCCGAGCGTGCGGTGAGCCTGATCGCGCTCGAGACCCATCATATTCCGCACGTCTTCTCGCCCGCGGCCTTGAGCGAGGCTGAAGCCGCGCAGCCGGTTCGACTGGGCTCCCCGCGCGAGGACTGGCGCGCGCTCAAGCTTATCACGATCGATCCGCCCGACGCCAAGGACCACGACGACGCGGTCCACGCCGAGCGCGATCCCGATCCTCAAAACCCCGGCGGATTCGTCGTCACCGTGGCCATCGCCGACGTCGCGGCCTATGTTCGCCCCGGTGCGGCGTTGGACGCGCAGGCGCTCGAGCGCGGCAACTCGGTCTATTTCCCCGACCGTGTCGTGCCGATGCTGCCGGAGCGGATCTCCAACGATCTCTGTTCGCTGCGCGCCCACGAGGACCGTCCGGCGCTCGCGGTGCGCATCGCGCTCGGCGCCGATGGGCGCAAGCGCTCGCACAAGTTTCACCGCATCATGATGCGCTCCGCCGCCAGGCTCTCTTACGAGCAGGCGCAAGGCGCGATGGACGGTCGGCCGGACGAGACGACCAAGCCGCTCCTCGACGGCGTGCTCAAGCCGCTTTACGCCGCTCATTCGGTCATCAAGATCGAGCGCGAGCGCCGCGACCCGCTCGATCTCGACCTCCCCGAGCGCAAGCTCGTTCTCGACTCCGAGGGGCGCCTCAAGGACGTCAAGTGGCCGGAGCGGCTCGAGGCGCATCGGCTGATCGAGGAATTCATGATCCTCGCCAATGTGGCCGCCGCCGAGACGCTCGAAGCCGCGCATGTCGCCCTCATCTATCGCGCCCATGACGCGCCGAGCGCGGAGAAGCTCGACGATCTGATCGAGTTCCTGCGGACGATCGGCGTCAAGCTCGCAAAGGGGGAGCGGGTGCGGCCCTCGCATTTCAACGGCGTCCTCGCCCGCGTGCGGGGACAAGCGGTCGAGGCCCTGGTCAACGAGGTGGTCCTGCGCGCCCAGGCGCAGGCCGAATACGCCCATGAGAACTACGGCCATTTCGGCCTCAACCTGCGCCGCTACGCGCACTTCACCTCGCCCATCCGGCGCTACGCCGACCTTGTCGTCCATCGCGCGCTGATCCGTGCGCTGAACCTCGGTCAGGGCGGTCTCCCCGATATGCGCGCGGGCGAATTGGCGCAGATCGCCGAGCACATCTCCGCCGCCGAACGCCGCGCGATGGCGGCCGAACGGGAGACTGTCGATCGGGTGATCGCAGCGCATCTCGCCGACCGGGTCGGCGCGGTCTTCGCCGGCCGCATCGCCGGCGTCACCCGCGCGGGCCTCTTCGTGAAACTGAGCGACACCGGGGCCGACGGTTTCGTGCCCGCGGCCACCCTAGGCGACGAATATTTCCGCTTCGAGGAGGCGACCCGCGCCATGGTCGGGACGCGGACCGGCGAGACATTCCAGCTCGGCGCCGCGGTCAATGTCCGTCTCGTGGAGGCCGCGCCGTTCGCGGGCGCGCTCAGGTTCGAGATCGTGCGCGCCGCCTCCGATCAGCGCCGCACGCGAAATCAAAACGGACCTGCGCCGCGCAAGCAAATCCGCAAGGGCATGCGCAGATGAACGACATGTCGCGCATCTGGCGCATTCCGACGCCCCCGCCAGACCGCTCGCTGCGCGAAGCGATGGTGCGCGGCTTCTTTGGCCGCTGTCCGGCCTGCGGTCGCGGCCGTTTGTTCCGCTCCTATCTCAAGGTCGCTCCTGCCTGCGCGGTCTGCGGCGAGGAGTTCAGCGGTCACCGTGCGGACGACGCGCCGGCCTATATCACGCTCCTGATCGTCGCCCATGTGGTCGGCGCCGGCGTGCTGATGTCCGACGAACTCTGGCCGAATGCGTCGCTGCTTTGGGTCATCGTGTTTTGGCTTTGGGTGACGCTGATCTCGAGTCTCGTCATCCTGCCTCGCGCCAAGGGGACGATCGTCGGTCAGCAATGGGCGCTCTGCATGCACGGTTTCGGGACCGGGCGCGGGTGAGCGAGGGCGGCCCGCCCGAACGCGCGCGCGCCCTTCGGCCGCGCGACGCAGCAACGCTCATTCTGGTCGAACGTCCGGAGCGCGGGGCGGCGCGGGTGCTCATGGGCAGGCGCCACGCCGCGCACCGGTTCATGCCGGGCAAGTTCGTCTTTCCCGGCGGCCGGGTCGAGCCCGAGGACCGGCGCATGGCCGCGGTCGGCGCGCTCGACCCGGCCGTCGAGGAGAAGCTCAACGTCCGCGTTCGCCGGCCCTCGCCCGGCTTCGCTCGCGCGCTGGCTCTGGCCGCGATTCGCGAAACCTTCGAGGAAACCGGCCTCGCCATCGGACTATCCGGCCATGGGGCGCCGGACAATCCGCCGCCCGGCGCCTGGACGCGCTTCGCGGCGACCGGCGTCCGTCCTTCGCTTGACGCCATCGATTTCCTCGCCCGCGCGATCACCCCGCCTGGACGGACGCGGCGCTTCGACGCCCGCTTTCTTATTGTCGATGCCTGCTTCGTCGCCGGGCGCGTCGAAGGCGCGGTTCATCCGCAAGCGGAATTGGTCGAACTCGTCTGGACGCCGCTCAGGGACGCGCTGAATCTCGATCTGCCCGCGATCACCCAGTCCGCGCTCGCCGACCTCGATGAGGCGCTGGAAGGCGGCCTGGACCGGCGCCGGCCGCGACCCTTCTATCGGGAGATCAGGGGAAAACGGCTGCGCGAGGAGTTGTAACGCGCTCAGATCACTCGCGTCACGCCGCCAGCCGGACCGGCGGCAACCGGCCGGCCAGTTCCATCAGCGCCAGATGATAGGCGCGGGCGGTCCGCTGCGAACCCTTGTAGCGCGCCATCACCACGTCGAGCAGTTCGATCATGATCTCGCCGTCGACCTCCGCCAGATGGTCGAGCGTGAGGCTTGAGGACTCGAGCGCGCCGACGAGCGCCTCGCGCAATTCCTCGAAGGCGCCCATGTCGCCGCCGATCAGGGCGCGCCAGACGCGGGCGTGCAGGCGGCTGAGATCGCGCGCAAGCTCGCGGCCGGCGACCAGGTTGGAATAAGCGGCTGCCAGGCGATCGTAGATAACCGGCTCGGACCATTGCTTGAGGCCGGAGAAGCCCTCGGGTAAGTCGGCCAGAAGCATGACAAACTCCTCCGCGGCTTGTTTCGCAACGCGAATCAGGAGGTTAACCCTCGCGAGGCGACGGGGACAGTGATCGGCGAGGGTTAATGAGGAGTAAATCGCCAAGTCTGTTTACCCACAGAAATTGGGGCCCGCGGAGCGCAATTCGGCTTGACGCAGTGGAAATTCCTGCGGGAACGCGTAGGCGTGCTCTCGACTAACGCAGGCGGGTCGCCTCGACCCACCAGCCCGGATGGTCCGCGGCGACAATTCGCCGCGCCGCCGCCGCGCCGCGCCGATCGCCGAACAGGGCAAAGCAGGTGGCCCCCGAGCCCGACATCCCCGTCGCCCTGGCCTCGCGGATTTGGGACAGGCTTCTCAGCACATCGGCGACCGCCGGCGCGACCTGGATCGCCGCGGCTTCCAGATCGTTGCGGGCAGACGAGACGAGGGCGATCAGCCCGGCCGCATCCAGTCCCGCCGCGGGCGCCGACGGGGCAGGGGAGGGCGGCTTCGATCGCGGCGCAAGGTCGAACGCGGCGAAAACCTTTGGCGTCGGCGCGTGGACTCGCGGATTGACGAGAAGAGCGAACACCTCCGGCAAGCGGATCGCCGGACCGAGCCTGTCGCCGACGCCGCTCATGATTCGGGCTTGCGGATCGAGACAGGCAAGCACATCGGCCCCCGTCTCGGCGGCCGAAACGCGCACCCGCGGATCGTCGGCCGGCAATCCGGCCTCGTTGGCCATGAGCCGCAAAGCCGCCGCCGCATCCGCGGAGCCTCCGCCAAGTCCGGCCGCGACCGGCAAATGCTTGATCAGCC